>CAILBQ010000363.1 GCA_903832475.1 uncultured Acidobacteriota bacterium
ACTCCCTGTCGATCTGTAGTTCGCTCGGACGCCCTTTGTTGGGCATATAGTTGGGCCAGCCGAGGCGAAGGTTATGAAGCTCACTTGTCCTAAACTCTCTGACGCTTCCTGAAATCCCAAACATTCGTCGCTGGATCGTCAAGATTCCCGGGTTGAGTGTCACCGTAGTCGCCCGTACGCGTTTCCACAATTTCGACCCGAGATTCCACATCCATATCGACCAAACAGCTCCTCGGAGAACAAGTCCCGTACTGCTGTGGTGAGGGTGGGGCCGTGAAGCCTCATAAATGAGTCCGCCTATTACCAATGCCATGAGGCAAACCGAGACGGCGGTCAAGAGGTCCCTCCGCTCGAATCGAGGGGATACCTCCATGCGAATGCCGCTCTCGGTGCCCTCAAGGGTTATGCTTCCTGAATTCGCTTCGAGCATGTTGGCTTACCCCCCACGATGTTACTCGAAACCAGGTCAGATTCATGTAACTCTGTTGGGTCATCGGCTCGAGTGCACGGGATTGGAATTAAGAAGCCCCTGATTCGCGAATCCAACTGCTTTGCGGTCGAATGGTGGGCAATCGGGAAGTAACTCCTTGAACAGAGGGCCGGTTGGACCTGCGTACGACGCGAGCATCGGGTGGAGCGGGCTTTCAGCCCTTGTTCTCTGCGCGGGGTGCGGACCCAGGCCGTCGCCGAGCTTGCGCTCGCGCTTTGGCCTGGGCTGGAATGATGCGCGCCGTTGGCGCTGATCAGGGTGGGCGGTTGGCCTTTGGTTAGCTCCGGTTAGCCGGTGATCCTACCGCAATCCAGACACAATGCTTCCTGTGCCGTAATTTGTCGCTAATTTCCGAAAACTCGACTTTTCAGGCGATCAAAGGGCAGCCGCAGATCCTTCGCTGCGCTCAGGATGACAGCTTACTTGGGGGTAGCCTGAGGTCGCTCCTTTCGACACTTCAGTCAAGTAGCCGCTGGCAAAACGAAGGCCCGGATGGGTGGGGAGCCATCCGGGCGCTTGTTGGGGTCTAGTTTTTGCCCAGGCCGTCGTTCTGGTGGTAGTTGGGGTAGGGCGGGATGGGGATGGCGGGGATGGGGTGGGCCTGCAGTTCTTCGAGGACGAGCTTGACGCCGGCTTCGAGCTGCGCGTCGTGTCCTTCTGCGAAATCCTTGGGTGTTTGTTCGACAGCGACGTCGGGAGCGATGCCGCGATTTTCGACTTCCCAGTCGCCGGTGAGGCCGTAGATGGCGTAGCGCGGCGCGGTGACGCGGCCTCCGTCGAGCAGGGAGGGATAGCCGCCGATGCCGACCAGTCCGCCCCAGGTGCGGGTGCCGACGAGCTTGCCCAGGCCAGCCTTGCGGAAGTACCAGGGCATGGCATCGCCGCCGGAGCCTGAATCCTGGTTGATGAGCATGACCTTGGGCCCGAAAATGGCGCCGACGGGATCGTGCACCGGCTTGCCGTCGCGCTCGATGGCTCCGGAGAGCGGCTGGCGCTTGAGCACGTCCACCACGTAGTCGGCGATGAGGCCGCCCTCGTTGTAGCGCTCGTCGAGCACCAGGCCCTGCTTGTCGAGCTGCGCGTAGAAGTAGCGATTGAAATTGGTGTAGCCGGGGCCGCCGGTGTTGGGCATGTAGACGTAGGCCAGCTTGCCGTTGGAGAGCTTGTCGACCTTGCGGCGGTTGGCCTCGATCCAGTCGAGGTTGCGCAGGCCGTCTTCGTCATCGGTGGGGACGACTGTGACATCGCGGGCGTCTTTCCCGTCGGGATTGGGTCCGACATGGAGCACGGTCTGCTTGCCGGCGGTGCCGTCGAAGAATGCGTAGAGATTGTCATGCGCGTGCAGTTCGCGGCCGTTGACGGCGAGCAGGTATTCGCCTTCCTTGACGTAGACGCCGGGCAGGGTGAGGGGCGAGGCGAGGCCGGGCGTCCAGTTCTGGCCGCCGAGGATCTTGGTGATGCGATAGCGGTCGTTTTCGATGGTGTAGTCGGCACCGAGGAGGCCGGTCCTGGGAGCGTTGTCGTGGTCGCCCGGGCTGCTGATGAACATGTGGCCGATGGTGACTTCGCTGAGCATTTCGCCGGAGAGGTAGGTGAATTCGCTGCGCGAGGCGAGGCCGTCGAGGTAGGGGCGATAGCGGGCTTCGACCTTGGGGATGGACAGGCCGTGGGTGTTGGGGTCGTAGAGGAAGTCGCGCTGCAGGCGCCAGCTTTCGGTGAACATCTGCTTCCACTCGGCGCGCGGGTCGACGGTGGCGGTCATGTTGGAGAGATTGAGGGGTTTGCCGCTGCCGCTGTCGCCTGGCTTCAGATCGTCGGTGGGGATGATGGAGAGGGAGTGGTGCTGGGAGAGGAGGGCCTTGGAAGCGTCCGCGGAAATGAGGAAACCACCCAGGTCGGAGAGCACCTGCTCGGGCTTGCGTTTTTCCAGCGTGAAGCGCCAGACGGCGCGGATGCCGGGGCCGCCTTCATTGGAAGCGCGACCGAAGGGCGCCTTCTCCAGCAAGTAGACCACTCCCGATTTGCCGGCGAGAATTCCGCTGTAGTTGCGCGGAGGAAGGGGCAGGGAGAGGATGCGGCTGCCGATGCCGTCGAGATCGATCTTGACTTCGACTTTTTTGTCTTCCTTGGCGTCGGGCTTGGCTTCTTTGCCGCTGGCGGCTGCGTCGGCTTTCTCCTGCGCGTTGGGCTTGCGGTCTTTGTCGTCCGCGCTGGTTTTGGGCGGATCGGATTTCTTGGGGTCGTCTTTCTTCTTTTCGTCTTCCTTGATCTTTTCGTCGTCGCTCTCGGGCGGCAGAGGCGAGGCTTCGTCTTTGGAGAGGACGACAACATAGGCGGCGCTGGTCTGGGCGCGGTCGAGGGAAGAGAGATCGATGCCGGCGCGGGAGGGTCCGTCGTCGGTGGAGGCGAGGAAGTAGAGGTACTTGCCGTTGGCGTCGAAGACGGCGCTGACGGCGTCGCTCATGCCGTCGGTGACCTGCGAAGAGGTGTGCCTTTCAAGCGAATAGAGGAAGACGCCGTTGAGCGCGTTGTCGAGGTCGCGGGTGTAGCTGATCCACCTGGAGTCGGGCGACCAGTTGGCGTGAAAGCCTTCTTCGCCGAAGCCGCCGGCGTGGCTGGTGTCGACGAGCACGGGCTTGCCGGCGGGGACGTCTTTGCCTTTGTCGTCCTTGCTGGGCGCGTCGACGTACCAGAGGTGCAGATGCTTGTCAGAGAAGGCGATGTGCTTAGAGTCAGGCGACCATTGCAGGTTGTAGTAGAAGGAGGGGTTGGGTCGGAGGTCGATGACGACGGGTGGCTTGAAGCCGGTCTGCTCCTTGAGAAAGAGCTGGTATTCGCCGGACGCGTCGGAGAAGTAGGCGATGGTGCGGCCGTCGGGGGACCAGGACGGCGCGCGCTCGGCGGCGTTCGAGGTGTTGGTGAGGTTGCGGGTGTCGCCTTTTTCGGCGGGCACGGTGAAGATGTCGCCGTGGGCTTCGATGGCGGCGCGCTGGCCGGTGGGGGAAAGGGCCACGTTGCGGATTTCGTCGGAGCTGATGCTGGCCATGTGTGGCGCCAGACCGGGCAGTTCGCCATGGATCGAGACTTGCAGGGTGTGATCGTCGCCGGGCTGGTTCGAGGAGTTCAGATCGACCAGGTGCAGCGAACCGAATTGCTCGTAGACCAAAGCTCCGGGGCCGGCCGAGACGGACTTTAGATCGAAGCCGGTGTTGGGTTTGGCAAGGGTGACTTCCTTCGAGGCAACGTCATAGCGGTAAAGGGAGACGGCGCCGGTTTTGTCCGAATTGCCGCGGTCGGAGAGGAAGTAGATGGAGTTGCCGACCCAGACGGGGTTGGAATCCATGGTGTTGTTGCTGGGAATTTTGGTGAGGTCGAGGGTCTTAAGGTTGACGATCCAGATGGGGAAGTTCTGGCCGCCGTGATAGCGCTTCCATTCCGGCTCCCAGCGGGTGATGGATTCGTAGGCGATGGACTGCCCATCGGGGGAGAGGCTGCCCTCGAAGCCGGCGGGTAGCGGCAAGGGTTCGGGCATGCCGGAGCCATCGGCGTGGACGCGGTAGAGGCGAAGGTAGTGGCGGTGGCTGGACATCATGGTGCTGATGAGGACGTCTTTGCCATCGGGGGTCCAGCCGGTGACGAAACTGCCGGCCGGGTGCCAGGTGATGCGGCGGGGGACGCCACCGGTGGATGGAATTACGTACACGTCGACGTTGGCGTTCATGTGGGCGGAGTAGGCGATTTCCGAGCCGTCGGGGGAGAAGAAGGGGCCTTCGACGACGTTGCCGGTCGAGGTGAGGCGCTGCGCGTCACCGCCGGTGCGGGCGACGGTCCAGATATCGTCGGCGTAGCGGAAGGCGACTGTGTTCTGGCTGAGCGAGGGGTGGCGCAGCAGCAGGGGGGCGGGAGGCGCGGCAAGTCCCGGCAATGTCGCAAATGTCAGGCTGAGGGCGGCGAGAGCCAGAGCCCTGCGAGACAGGGAGACCAAAGGTTTCAGGGACAGGCGTGGGCGAGCCGGCAGATTCATGCGTTCTCCAGTAAGCGGTGTAGGCAGCAGTGTACTCGGACGTGGATGGTACGCGCGAGGAAATGAAAGAGTTCCGACCCGGTGAAATCTGCCGGGAACCGGGGAACCGCGGATTGCGTAAACTGATGCTGGGAGCAATTGCGCCCGGTTGCCGGTGCGGGATTCCGCGCTGAACGGCAAGAGCCGGCAAATCGCTCTCCAAAGCTTCCCCGGCCAGACACTCTCTAAGTTTCACCGTCGAATACACGTAAGGAATCAGCCGCAAGGAAAACGAATTCATGCTGTTCAGCGAAGCCGTCAAACTCGCGCTCCAATCGTTGTGGGCTAACAAGCTGCGGTCGATTCTCACGCTGATCGGCGTGGTGATGGGCGTGGCTTCGGTGATCATGGTCATCACGCTGACCAACACAGCGAATGACTACATGGGGACGAAGCTTTCCGGGTACGGGGCGGATGTATTCACGGTGTCGCGCGAGTCGAGCGTGATCTTCAGCGCGGAAGACTACTTCAAATACCAGAAGCGGAAGATTCTGCGGCTGGAAGATTACCAGGCAGTGCTGACGGGATGCACAGACTGCAAGGAAGTCGGGGCGTTGCTTTCGCGCAGTACGAAGGTAGTGCACAACGGGCAGTCGAGCACGAATACAGAAGTACGCGGCTACACGGCGACGATGTTTTCGCTGAACAACATCAATATTGCGCTGGGGCGCGCGCTGACGGCGGCTGACGAGGAACACGCGACGCACACCGCGGTGGTGGGCTACGACATTGTCGATAACATCCTGGGCGATGGCGACCCGATGGGCAAAGAGCTGCGCGTGGACGGCGTGCCCTACACCATTGTCGGCGTGGGCGAACGGCAGGGCAAGACATTCGGCCAGTCGCAGGACAACTGGGTTGCGGTGCCGATTACGACGTATCAGCATACCTACGGCACGAACGACAGCATTACCATCTATGGCCGGGCCAACGGCGACGCCAAGACGATGGAAGCAGCCGAGGACCAGACGCGCGTGATCATGCGCTCGCGGCGGCATGACGCGCCGGGCACGGACGACGACTTTCAGCTGGAAACCAACGACACGTTTCTCGATATCTGGAAGCAGATCAGCCAACTCTTCACCTTTATCGTTCTGGGCCTTGCGTCCATCTCGCTGGTGGTGGGCGGCATTGTCATTATGAACATCATGCTGGTTTCGGTGACGGAGCGGACGCGAGAAATCGGCGTGCGCAAAGCGCTGGGCGCGCGGCAGAAGGATGTTCTGTTGCAGTTCCTCATCGAGTCGGCGCTGATGGCGGCGTTGGGCGGGATCATCGGGATTGCGATCGGTATTGGCGTGGCCGAGTTGATCACGCTCATCTTCGATATTTCAGTCAACGTGTCGATCGGTTCGGTATTGCTGGGCATGTTCATGGCGACGGGCACGGGAATTTTCTTTGGCGTGTATCCAGCCAGCAAAGCAGCCAAGCTGGATCCGATTGTCGCGCTTCGTTCAGAGATGTAAGCAGGAGTTTGACGTATGGCACAAGGACAGGCACGCGAATCGGTACGAATGGCGCTGGAGACTCTGCGCGCCAACAAGCTGCGGTCCGGGCTGACGATCCTGGGCATCGTGATCGGCGTGACGTCGGTGATTGCCATCTCGTCGGTGATCAACGGGCTCAACAATCGCGTGGGCGACTTTGTCAGTTCGCTGGGGACGAATGTCTTCTGGGTGTTTCACCTGCCGGTGATCGGCGTTCGCCCGACGACGGAACAGCTCACGCGCAAGAAGCTGACCATGGAGGATGTGTACGCGCTGCGCAAGCTGCCCCATGTGGTGGCGGCCGACGGCGGCAAGCAGTACGTGAAGAGCGGCTTTCGCGTGGGCGATGTTTCGGTGAAGTACAACGGCAAGAAAGTGGCCGGGGCGATTCTGCAGGGCAGCACGGCGCAGATTGCGGATGTGAGCGATTTTACGCTGGCCGAGGGAAGATTTTTCAACGACGAGGAAGACAAGCGTCATGCCAAGGTGGTGATCCTGGGCCATGACACGTGGGAAAGCCTGTTTGGCCAGGAAGACGCCATTGGCAAGGAAGTGAACGTCGAGACGGGCTTGTACACCGTGATTGGCGTGGTGGCCAAGCGCAAGCAGCCCTTTGGCGGGGGCAAGAACCCCAATGACAATGCGGCGTATTTTCCGTATGGCACGTTTGAGAACATGCATCCGGAGCAGAAGGATGTGTGGATCAGCGTGAAGTATGACGATCCCAAGAACAAGGCGCTGGTGCAGGAAGAGATTCGCGAACTGCTGCGGGTGCGGCGCAAGGTGCCGGTGCAGAAGGAAGACAACTTCGAGATCTTCGGGCCGGATTCCTTGACCAAGCTATGGGGCCAGCTCACCGGGGGACTGGTGCTGTTCATGATCGCGGTTTCGAGCGTGGGCCTGATGGTGGGCGGCGTGGGCGTGATGAACATCATGCTGGTTTCGG
>CAILBQ010000364.1 GCA_903832475.1 uncultured Acidobacteriota bacterium
AAGGATGAGCAGGGCGATGGCGACGGAGCCGATGAAGTCCATCAGAGGCGAGCTGATGGACTGGACGCGGACGCTGCGCAGGTTGGCGCGGAAGAGACGTCGCGCGGCTTTCTTGAAGCGCAGGATTTCCCATACTTCCGTGGAGAAGGCTTTGACGATGCGGTTGCCGGTGATGGTTTCGTGGAGGATGTTCTGGATCTCGGCGATGCGGTCCTGGCCAGTGCGGGCGCGGACACGGACCGAGCCGCCAATCTTGCGGGCGGAGGTGATGACGACAGGGACAAAGAGGAGCAGCGCCCAGCTGAGACGGCCTCCCGAGCTGATGACAAAGAAGAGGGTGAAGATGAAGGTGAAGACCTGCTGGAGGAACTCGCTGAGGACGGAGCTGACGGCGGTCTGCACGCGCTCCACGTCATTGACCAGGGTGGAGAGGATTTTGCCGGTGGGATGCTTGGAGAAGAAGCTGGCCGAGCTTCTCATGATGGTTTCGTAGAGGTGATTGCGCAGGTCGGTGATCATGCCGAAGCCGGCGTAATTGACCAGGTAGGTGCCGAAGTAATCGCAGAGTCCCTTGAGGACGGTGGAGGCAATGAGGGCGAAAGCGACCACGGCCCATGCGTTGTGGAAGTGGGGCGGGGAGAACTTGATCAGGTCAAGATGCCAGGCCGCGGGCAGGCTGGGCAGGAGCGGGATGCTGTTGGTCTTGACGGATGGGTTGAGGACGGTGTTGAGGATGGGGCCGATGAGGAGGATGCGCAGGGGGTCAAGGAAGCCCACGATGGCCAGCATTATCACACCGAGCACGGCCTGGAGGGCGTAGGGCACGACGTAGCGCGCCAGGCGGAAGAATCGAATCATGCCGTGGTCCTGGTCCGCCACGAGGGACGGCTGGGCCGAACAGGCTGGTTCGCGGGACTCTGCTGCATCTGGTTATTGTATCTGGCGGAAGAAAGTGCGGACGATCGACCGTTTTGGGAAGAGTTTCACCGCAGTTTCGGGAAGGGACGGCAAGGGAGGAATTGCAACTCGCAAGGCTGGTCTGTGACGGGTTGCTGGCTAGACTTTTGTCATGGGCAGTTTGCGATACCGTGACGCTGGGGTTGCGTGCTTCATTGTTGCGTTGCTGATGTGGACCGCGGTGGCGTGCGGATACGGGCAAGCGGCGGCGGGAGCCAACGGTGTGGCTGGGGCAAGCGGAGGCGCGAAGGAGCCGGATGCGGGGGTGGGGAGCTATTCCGTCGTGGTGACGCTGGTGGAAGCTTCGGCGGCGACGCACCTGCTGAATCCGGCGCCGACGGTGGCTGTCGAGCGGGCCAGCAAACAAGATCCCAAAGACAGCACGGGGATTCTTGAAGTGGCGCCGGAGATGGCCATCGAGGGGCTGGGCAAGCCGAGGTATGTCTGCGCACCGGCGGTGGCGAAAGAGCACGGCTGCGAGGCAATCGACCAGTGCATTCTCACAGTTCGAGACCCGAACAAGCTGGAGTATCACGTTCTGAACCATGGCGCACCTGCGCAGCTGAAGGTCAACCTGCTGGTGCATGACTTGATGCCGGTGTCGCGGGAGGGAGCCAAGACGGTGTGGCACGCGGGCGACGTGATTTTCGTTTCTGCTTCGAAGGC
>CAILBQ010000365.1 GCA_903832475.1 uncultured Acidobacteriota bacterium
CTCTCTTCCAATACAACGGCACCTCCCATGAGCGGGCCAGCGCCCATCGTTCAACTGACGGCCACACCGACGACCATTACTGCAGGTGACCAGGTTGTTCTATCCTGGCGCACAACCGACGCGACCAGCGTTTCCATTGACGGCATCGGGGATGTTCCTAGTTCCGGCGTCAAGACCGTGACTCCCACCGTTTCGACCAGCTACCACCTGGTGGCGCGCGGCGACGGAGGTTCGGCCGACGCAACCGCACGCGTTACGGTCAAGGCTGCGGAAGTGGCAGTCGCCGTACCGCAGGATTCCTCGGCATCCAGTATGACGGCCGACGAGCAGTTCAAGGCCAACGTTCAGGATATCTTCTTCGACTACGACAGCTACGATGTGTCGGGCACGGCACAGAGCCAGCTCTCGAAGGCCGCGGCCTACCTTGCGTCCAATCCCAATATCAAGGTTTTGATCGGCGGCTACTGCGACGAGCGCGGCTCGAACGAGTACAACCTGACCTTGGGACAGAGCCGCGCCAACTCGGTCAAACAGGCCCTCGTGCAGGCGGGCATTGCCCCCGACCGGTTGCGCGTGGTCAGCTACGGCAAGGAGAAGCCTTTCTGCACGGAATCGACTGAAGAGTGCTGGCAGCAGAACCGCCGCGCAGGTTTTTCGATCGACCGGTAATTGGCGGAACTGAACCTCCCTCCCTACAATCGAAGATGAACAAACGCGGCAGCCGGACAACACGTTCCGCTGCCGCAACTTCCTTCTCACGAGATTGCGAGACTTCCATGCTACGAACTTCTCTTCTTTCGATTCGCTGCTTCAGCGTCCCGGTCCTCGCCTTTTCCCTGCTGTTCCTTCCCGTGCCCCAGGCTCGCGCCGCGTCCAAAGAAATCATTGAATTGCAGACGCAGGTCCAGCAGTTGCTGGATCAGGTTCAGCGGCTTCAATCGACGGTAGACTCGCGCTTCGGACTGGTGCAGCACCTGGTCGAGCAGAGCACGGACAGCGTGAACCAAATGAATCAGACGGTTAACGCTCTGCAGCAAAAGCTGAATGCTCAGAGCGAATCCAGCAATGGCAAACTTGATTCTGTATCAGGCCAAGTGCAAGCGCTGAATGATTCCCTCGACGAATTAAAGTCTCGGATTGCCAAGCTGGACAAGCAAATGCAGGACATCCAGACGCAGTTGCAGAACGTGCAATCTCAGCCAGCCGGAGGATCTCCCGCGCCCGGTGGCCAGCCTGGGCAGCCTATGCCTTCAGACGGCGGCTTAGCTGCCGGCGGACAGCCGAATGTTGCCGGTCCTGCCGCGTCTCAAGCCCCTCCTCTTCAAGAGACCTACCAGAGCGGACTGCGCGACTATAACGCGGCTCACTACGATACGGCCTCTTCTGAATTCGGCGATGTGCTGCACTACTATCCTCAGGACGACCTGGCCGGCAATGCTCAGTTTTACATCGGTGAGATTGCCTTCAAGCAGATGAAATACAAGGACGCAATCAAGGCATACAATGCCGTCCTTGAAAACTTCAGCGGCAGTCCCAAGGCTCCAGCGGCCCAACTGCGCAAGGGATCAGCACTGATCCAACTCGGCCAGAAAGACGCGGGCATTCACGAGTATCGCTCACTGATACAACGCTACCCGCAAACACCCGAGGCGCAGCAGGCGCGCAGCAAACTCAACGCGATGGGCGTTCGCATCAACGCACGCTGAAGTTCATTTCTAAAGGATTGGGACGAACAAGCTATCCAAGAATCGCCGGTGTAGCAGGCGCCTGCGCCTAAACGCTCGCTGTCCTTGATCTGGCTGCACGCAGGGACTGCTTGGCTGCGTCCTTCAGTCTCTTTTTCAACCGTTTCCATTTTCGAACGATTGGGTTAAAGCCGTAGTCCGCAAGGAAGAGTGCAACGGAAAGTGATACTGAAGAGCCCAACTCCTTCAGTAGAGCGCGATACTCGGCACGATCCTTTTCGTTGAAATTCGCCGAGTCCAGGCTGTCAGCAAAACCGACTGCCTTGGCCCGCATGAATCGCCTCAGCGGAGCAACGCTCCATCCTCGCTTCTGGAACGCAGGGATGACCACCGTGTTGTATATCTCGATGTTCGATGATACTTCCTGGATTTTTCGGTACGCCCTGACGCCCTTAGGATCGTCCCATTGCCGGTAGTTGGAAAGAGTTCTCCCCGAATACACATTTCCCCATCCGTTCAACGTCATTCGGAGTGCAAGGTCCCAGTCCTCGGAAGCTTTCCACGTTGGATGTGCCAGGTAGTAATCCGCTTCTTTCAGCGCAGTCGATCGAAATAAGAGGCAATTGGCAGCTGTTCGCAATCCGTTGGCGTTGCTTTTCAAAGCCTGCTCTGGATTTTCGTACTCGACGGAGCGAGCGAGTTGCCGCAAGCGGCTACGATTTCCATCCCCATCTGTTTCCCAAACATCGCAATGCGCGTAACCTGCCTGCGGATAGCGATACATGAGACCGGCCAGGACCTCAACGTACTCCGGTTCCAACCGGTCGTCTGAATCCAAGCGAACAACGAGGTCGGTGGAAGGTCGCGCTAATACCCAGCTCAAATTGCGTGCAGGCCCCATATTGGTGGCATGCCGGTGATAGCGAACATGTGGGTAAGTCCGGCAATATTCTTCAACGATGGATTGCGTCTCATCAGTGCTGCCGTCGTCCGCAATCCAGATTTCCTGGATGGGATAGGTCTGAGACAAAGCGGACTCGATCGAGCCTCGGATGTACTGCCCCTGGTTATAGGTGCCGATGCAGATGGCGACGGTTAACGCTGGAGTAAGTGCCTCAGATTTAGACGACATCAAAAGGCCTCATCGCTTGGGTTCATTGGCGGGTGGCGTGATGGATGCGCATCCGCTCCAATACTGTCATCATATCAAGCTGGAAATTACCACTCGCGATTGCTCAAGCGGCTGAGTTCGAGCGACAGACGAAAGCCTAATTGGGAATAACAAAACGCATGGACCTGAGAGCCCCGCGGACCAGGGGCTCTCATTATCCCGATCACAAATTACTGAAGGCTAGCCATTACCTTATCGAGTGTCTCCTTCGATGGCCGGATAACCGACTCAGGAAGCGAACTCAGCGGCTGGTCAACCAGGTTCAGCAGGTCGATGAAGGTCGGTTTTTCTGTGTTGACGTAAAACACTCCCGTCAGCACTTCCCCGTTTTCATGTGCCTCCATGAGAGTCTTGACGGCCTCAACCTTATTCGTAGGATCGTAATCCTCAAGGATCTTGCGGAGACGCAGACTGGAGCCATCGTGCATGCGTACGTCCAGCGTCGTACCCGGATCGTAATCCACCTCGATATCGTCAAAGCTGGAAACAAATCCAAGCTCATTGATCGGCTCGTCATGCTCCTGCATGAACTTGTAGCTTTTCGTCGAGCCTTCATGATCGTTGAACGTCACGCAGGGGCTGATGACATCGAGCATGACCGTTCCTTTGTGAGCGATGGCGGCCTTCAACATGGTCAACAGCTGCTTCTTGTCTCCGGAGAAAGAGCGGCCGACAAAGGTCGCTCCCAGTTGGATGGCAAGCGAACAGGTGTCGATGGGAGGTAGATCATTGATCACGCCGGTCTTGAGTTTCGACCCAATGTCGGCAGTCGCGGAAAATTGACCCTTCGTGAGTCCGTATACGCCGTTATCTTCAATGATGTAAATCATGGGAAGATTCCGGCGCAGTAGGTGCACAAACTGGCCCATGCCGATCGATGCAGTGTCGCCATCGCCGGAGACGCCAAGCGCCATCATGGTATGGTTGCCAAGAATTGCGCCAGTCGACACGGAAGGCATACGCCCATGCACGCTGTTGAAGCTGTGCGAGCGGCTCATAAAGTAAGCCGGGCTCTTGGAGGAGCATCCAATGCCCGAAAGCTTCATCACCCGCTCAGGCTGAACGCCCATCTCAAACATCGCATCGATGATGCGCTCTGAGATAGCGTTATGTCCGCAGCCCGCGCAGAGCGTGGTTTTGCCGCCGCGATATTCAAGGACCGGCAAGCCGATGCGGTTGGTCTTGGGACCAGGATTGACAGGAGGTGTAGCTGTAGCTGCCATGGCTTAGAGAGACTCCTTTGCAACCAGTTCGCTGGTCACCGACTGCGCGTCCATAGGCAGCCCGTTAAAGTGAAGAATGCTGCGAAGTTTCGTTACCTGTTCTGCCGGAAGATCCAGCTTCAAGAGACTGGCAAGTTGCGCGTCAC
>CAILBQ010000366.1 GCA_903832475.1 uncultured Acidobacteriota bacterium
CGCACCTCGCTCGCCATTCGCTGGCTCATTACCTACGGCCGCGCCCGTGGCGAAAAGGGCATGATCGATAGTTGACCAACGAGCTGCTCGACGCAGCCAACGGCCGCGGCGCCGCGATGAAGAAGAAGGAAGACGTTCATCGCATGGCCGAAGCCAACAAGGCCTTCGCTCACTACCGCTGGTAGTTTGCGAGGCAAGAGTTTGAATTTGCTTTTGGCTCACCAGAGCCGATCAAAAGTCCGCAAGGACATAACGGCGAACCGGCGTGTTCGCAAGGGAAAAGAATCGTGGCTCGCACTGTACCTCTAAATCGTTGCCGGAACATCGGAATCATGGCGCACATCGACGCCGGAAAGACGACTGCCACCGAGCGCATTCTCTTCTATACGGGTATCACCCACCGTATCGGCGAAGTGCACGAAGGCACTGCGACCATGGACTACATGGAGCAGGAGCAGGAGCGCGGCATCACCATCACCTCCGCCGCTACCACCTGCACCTGGAACAACATCCGCATCAACATCATCGACACCCCAGGCCACGTCGACTTCACGGCCGAAGTTGAGCGTTCGCTGCGTGTTCTTGACGGTGCGGTTGCGCTGTTCGACTCCGTCTCGGGCGTACAGCCTCAGACCGAAACTGTCTGGCGCCAAGGCGATAAGTACCGCGTTCCCCGCATCTGCTTCGTCAACAAGATGGACAAGAATGGGGCCGATTTCGAGATCGTTCTCGAGTCGATTCGCAAGCGACTCGGATGCCGTCCTGTGGCCATCCAGATCCCGATCGGCGCTGAATCCAACTTCAAGGGTGTCATCGATCTGATGGACATGAAGGCCATCGTCTGGCACGACGAGACCATGGGCGCAAAGTACTCGGTTGAAGAAATCCCCGAGAACCTGCTCAAGAAGGCTGAAGCTTTCCGCATGCAGCTGGTTGAGCTCGTGGCCGAATCGGACGACGAGATCCTCATGCAGTTCCTGGACGGCGACATGCCAACTTCGGCCCAGTTGAAAGCTGGTCTGCGCAAGGCGACGCTTGAACTGAAGCTCTTCCCCGTTCTCTGCGGCTCGGCTTTCAAGAACAAGGGCATTCAGACGCTGCTCGATGCAGTCGTCGATTACCTGCCCAGCCCGCTCGACATTCCGCCGATCATCGGGCACAACCCGTCGGAGATGACCGAAGAGATCATCCGTCACTCTGATGACAGCGAGCCGTTTTCGGCACTGGGCTTCAAGCTGATTAACGATCCGTTCGGCAAGCTGGGCTTTATCCGGGTGTACTCGGGGCAGTTGCGTACCGGCGACACCGTTCTCAATCCGCGCACCGGCAAGACCGAGCGTGTCGGCCGTCTGGTCAAGATGCACGCTAACAAGCGTGAAGACATTACCGAAATCATGGCTGGCGATATCTGCGCTTGCGTGGGCATGAAGGAACTGAAGACCGGCGATACTCTGTGCGCGCCTTCTTCTCCTATTGCACTCTCGGCCATTACCTTCCCTGATACGGTCATCGACGTGGCTGTCGAGCCGAAAACCAAGGCTGACCAGGAAAAGATGGGCATGGCGCTGGCCAAGCTTGCCGACGAAGATCCGACCTTCAAGGTGAAGACCGATGAAGAGTCCGGCCAGACCATCATCAGCGGTATGGGCGAGTTGCATCTCGAAATTCTCGTTGACCGCATGAAGCGCGAACACAAGGTTGAAGCCAACGTAGGCGAGCCCCGCGTGGCGTTCCGTGAAACCATCCGCAAGGAATCGGACGCGGAAGGCAAGTACATCCGCCAGACCGGTGGTTCGGGCAACTACGGCCATTGCAAGATTCGCCTGAAGCCGAGCGAACCGGGCAAAGGGTACGAGTTCATCAATGACATCAAGGGCGGCTCGATTCCGAAGGAATACATCAAGCCGATCGACCAGGGCATCCGCGAAGCTCTTGATGGCGGTATCCTTGCCGGCTACCCGGTCGTCGACGTCACGGTGACCTTGTACGACGGCAGCTATCACGATGTCGATTCAAACGAAATGGCCTTCAAGATTGCCGGTTCACTGGCGATTAAAGAGGCGGCTCGCAAGGCCAATCCTGTGCTGTTGGAGCCAGTGATGGCGGTTGCGGTAGTGGTGCCGGAGGAATTCATGGGCA
>CAILBQ010000367.1 GCA_903832475.1 uncultured Acidobacteriota bacterium
ATCAGCTCACTGCGCGTCGCCCCGGAAAGAAACGGCCGGATGGTCAGCGGCGCTTCCGTCTGTCCCATGAAGATCGAAGCGGCCACATTCATGCTCTCCGCGCCCGAGATGCGCATCGTCTTCAGCATCACCCAGGCCAGCGCGCGAATGATGATCTGCATCACGCCAATGTGGTAGAGCACAGCAAAAAACGCCGAGATAAAGATGATCGTCGGCAGCACCTGGAAGGCAAAGATGGATCCTGCGTTGGGATGCCCATTGGCTGCCAGCAAGTCTCCGAACGCTCCCGCATTGGGCAGGCCGAGCTCGCCAAACAGGATCTTCGTGCCAGCCGTAGTGGCCCCCAGCATCTTCTGCACCACCCCGCCGGCCCACGACATCGCCCTCTGCCCGTAGTCGAAGCGCAGCACGATAAAGGCGAATACCAGCTGCAGCCCCAGGCCCCAGGCCACCGTGCGCCAGCGAATCGCCCTGCGGTTGGTCGACCCCAGCCAGGCCGCCGCGAGGACAGCAAGAATACCCAGTATCCCGGTGAATCTCTCCAAGAGGCTCTCTCCCTGCTACACCGATCCACGTCACGCACGACTGAAATCCTTGCGGACGCCGTTCAACGCCATCGTTCTAGGAATGGATTGTTTCTTACCTTACAGCATCCCACTCCCGACGCAGCGCCGGCTTAACCCGGCATCCGGTCCTTGGCCAGATACGTTTCCGCCGCTTCGCGATCGAAGATGCGCCCTACGAGCGGCACCGGCAGCGGAGGCGCAGACGCAAAACTCACTGCATCGCGCAGCAATGCCTCTGGCTCGGCCAGCTTGTCCTGGCTCGTTGCGTAGAGCGTGGCAAACGGCGCGCCCTTTTCCACATACGCCCCGCGCCGCGCGTGAAAATGAATGCCTGCATGGGCATCAACTGGTTCCCCTGCCTTTTCCCTGCCCGCACCCAGCCTCTGCACTGCCCATCCCAGCTTGGTTGTATCCATGTGCGCCACAAATCCCGCTTCCCACGCCTTCACTACGTGCGTCGCTCCCGGCCGGTGATACCCCGCATCCTTGAATACCGAAACATCCCCGCCCTGCGCCGTCACCATCCGCAGGAAAACATCCTGCGCAGAGCCATTGTTCAGCGCCTTCTCCGCACGCTGGTACCCGATCTCCGGAGTTGCCGCCTGCCCGCCCAGGTGAATCATCCACCCCGCCAGCACCAAGGAAAGCTGGCGCAGGTCCTCGCTCTCCACCGGCCGCTTGCCTTCGAGCAGCGCCATGCATTCCATCAATTCGATCCAATTGCCGGCCGTCGCTCCCAACGGCTGATCCATGTCCGTCAACAGTGCAACGGTACGCGTTCCCGCCGCTTCGGCCGTTGAAACCATCAGCGCCGCCAGGTATTCCGCATCCTCGCGCTTGCGCAGGAAAGCTCCCGAGCCGGTTTTCACATCCAGCACCAACGCATGCAGGCCGGCGGCCAGTTTTTTGCTCAAAATGGAAGCGCAAATTAGTCCCGGGCTTTCCACCGTCCCGGTTCGATCACGCAGCGCATACAGTATCCGGTCCGCGGGAACCAGCGCCGGAGTCTGGCTCACAATCGAAGCACCGCACTTCGCCAGCACATCCTCAAACTCATTCAACGAGAGCGCGCTGCGATATCCGGGAATGGCATCCAGCTTGTCCAGCGTTCCGCCCGTGTGTCCCAGCGCCCTCCCGCTGATCATAGGTACCGCCAGCCCGCAGGCTGCCGCGATCGGGGCAACCAGAAAGCTGGTCTTGTCGCCCACGCCTCCCGTCGAATGCTTGTCGACCGCCGTCCGCCCCAGGATGCCGGCGCCGAACTTTTCCCCCGAGTCACGCATCGCGACAGTGAGCGCGCGAATCTCCTCCGGCGCCAGCCCATTCAGCCACGCCGCCATCAGCCATGCAGCAAGTTGTTCTGTAGGGACCGTCTCCTCCGCCGCGCCTTTGACCAGGAAACGAATCTCGGCCTCGGTCAGCGTTCCGCGGTCTCGCTTCTTGCGGATCAGGTCGATGGCGTGAAGGGGTGTGGATTCGGCAGGAGAGGAAGAAGAAACAGCGGACATGTCGGGCAAGAAAACCTCGGGATTTATTTCAATTGAAGATCAAACGCAAAGGGCAGCAATTCGCGGAACGGTACTGTGATCATACCGACCGCTCCGGCAGAACCGGCGGGAAAACTGACAGGCGCATTGGCATCGATAAACTCCGCCAGCACCTGCCGGCAGGCTCCGCACGGCGGGCTGGGCGCGTCGTTCAGGTTCACTACCGCCGCCGCGGCAATGCGAACGCCCGGGCCATACCGCGTCACCGCCTGCATCAGGGCGGAACGCTCTGCGCAGATCGTCAGCCCGTAGCTGACATTCTCCACGTTGACGCCGGTCACCGTTTCGCCATTGGTCAGCAGCAGCGCCGCGCCTACGCGAAATCCCGAATAGGGCGCATACGCCTGCTCTGCCACAGTGGTCGCAGACCGCACCAGCGCATCGATTTTTCGACTTGTCGCAACTGAACTCATCCCAACTCTCAGGCGTCTGCGCAGGCACCGACTACGATTCAGTGCCCGCGAATCGGAACTTCAGCCTAACTTGCCAGGCAGGGCATTGCAACCGCGTGGGTCCTGGGCCTATCGCGGAACCGTTGCAAATCGGGTTGACCTCAAGACCAGCCCTCAACTCCCTCTCAAGTTTGTCCCCTCCCGACCGATAACAGCAGCATGTGCCCATCAACCGCCCTACCGCGGCAGGTCGAGGACACCGAGTGGACCCCATGGATGAGTTAACGCGCGAGTTCCTAATCGAGAGTCAGGAAGGTCTGGACAGGATGGAACGCTGTCTGACCGACCTGGAAGGCAGGCCCCAGGATACCGACCTGCTCGGAGAGATTTTTCGCTCTGTCCACACCATCAAAGGAACCACTGGCTTCCTTGGCTTTAAGCGCCTGGAGAAGCTGGCCCACGCCGGTGAAAATCTGCTGGGACTGCTGCGGGACGGCAAATTATCGGCCAACCAGTCGATCATTACCGGCCTGCTGCAGTTGATGGACGGCCTGCGCGGCATACTCCGCACCATCGAGACCGACAGCAACGAGGGTCACGGCGAGGACGGTCAGCTCATCGGTCTGCTGAACGAACTTCAAATCGTCGAACACTCCGCCGTTTCCGTCGAGGTCAAGGCGGTCAAAGCCAGCGGCCAGGCCGGCGCGCTGCCCCTGCCCACCAAGCCGTCGGCTCCCCCGCCGCAGGCTATTGTCGAGCCCGTGCCGCCAGCCTCGCCCATCGACGCCAAGTCCAATGTTGAGCCCGCAGGCGATGCCGGCAAGCCCCGCCCCGCCAATGCCGCCGCCGACAGCACCTTGCGCGTCGACGTCATGCTGCTCAATCGCATGATGAACCTGGTCGGCGAACTGGTTCTCACTCGCAACCAGATCCTCCAGGCCACCTCGCAGGACCCCAACCTCACCCTGCTCTCCCGCCGTCTGGACATGGTCACCGCAGACCTGCGCGAGTCCGTCATGAAGGCGCGGATGCAGCCCGTGTCGAACGTCTTCTCCAAGTTTCCCCGCATCATTCGCGACCTTTCTCATACCCTCCATCGCAAGGTTCGTCTCGAATTGGACGGGCAGGAAACCGAGCTCGACAAGAGCCTGCTCGAAGCCATCAAAGACCCGCTCACCCACGCCGTCCGCAATTCGCTCGATCACGGCATCGAGCCGCCCGAAGTTCGCATCGCGGCCGGCAAGGATCCGGAAGGCGTTCTCAAATTGCGCGCCTACCAGGAGAGCAGCCACGTCATCATTGAAGTCTCCGACGACGGCGCCGGCATCGCGGTTGAAAAAGTCCGCAACAAGGCCATCGAACGCGGCCTCATCTCCGCCGAACGCGCAGCGCAGCTTGTCGAACGCGAACTGCTGCAGTTGATCTTCCTCCCCGGCTTTTCCACCGCCGAGGCCATTACCAATGTCAGCGGCCGCGGTGTGGGCATGGATGTCGTTCGCACCAACGTCGAAAAGATAGGCGGCAAGGTCGAAATCGACTCCCGCCCCGGCCGCGGCACCACGCTGCGACTGCGCATTCCGCTCACGCTGGCCATCATTCCTGCCCTGATTGTGCGCAGCCTCGATCAGAGTTTCGCACTGCCCCAGGGCGCGCTCTCTGAACTCGTTCATGTGCCTCCGGCCAAGGTTGCCAGCACCATCGAATGGATGGAAGGAACAGCGCTCTATCGCCTGCGCGGCCAACTGCTCCCCTTGATCTTTCTGGATCGCATGCTCTCTCCGGGTTTGCGCGGCGCCGAGAACCGCGAACGCGCCGAGCAGGACAACTTCATCGCCGTGCTGGATGCCGATGGCCGCCGCTTCGGCCTGGTCGTCGATGGCCTCGCCGATCCCGAAGAAATTGTCGTCAAGCCGCTCAGCGCCGTCCTTAAGTCCATCGGTCTCTACTCCGGCGCAACCGTGCTCGGCAGCGGCGACCTCGCTCTCATTCTCGATCCGGGTTCGATTGCCTCCCGCGCTGGCGTAGCCATGATCAGCCAGGAAGATCGCGTCGAGGTCGTCCAGGAAGAAGACAGCCAGGCAGCCATGGGCTCGCAGTACCTGCTGGTGCAGTCGGCCGAGCGCCGCGCTGCCGTTCCTTTGGGAGACGTCCTGCGCATCGAGCGCATCCCGCTTTCCCGCATCGAATACATCGGCTATCGCCCGGTGCTCAACTTCGAAGGCAACCTCTTGCCCGTGGAAGATTCTGGCGGCGTCCTTGCCGCTGCCGGCGGCAATCCGGATGCTCTGCTCACGGTAGTCGTCTGCCGTGAAGGCAATCGCCAGGTCGGCATCGCCGTCGTCCATGTCCTTGATGTAGCCGCGGGCTCGGAACTCTTCGAAGCCGGCACTCAGCAACGCGCGGGCGGCGTCACCCTGCTCAACCAGCAGGTCACCGGCATCGTCGACCTCGGCGCCGTCGCTCCCTTGCTTGCGGGCGCTATGCCCGACAGCTACTCCACCGCAGATTGGAACCAGCCCACGGAGATACTCGCATGAGCGGACACACTGAACCTCACGAACCCAAGAACCCGCCCGGCGTCCCGGCTCGGGCCAAATCGCGAAGCGGCCAGAAAGAGGCCGGCGCCTCCGCTCTCGCCGAGCTGTGTTCGGTGCGCGTGGGCCAAACCCTCTTCGGTATCCCCATCTCGCACATACTCGAAATCGTCGGCGGCGCTCATCCCCAGGCCGTTCCTCTCGCTCCCGAGTTCGTTGGCGGGCTGGTTCACTACCGCGGCGACGTTCTGACCACCGTCAGTCTTCGCCATCTGCTGGGACTGCCTCCCCACGACGGGAAGCAGGACATCCTGGTTCTCGAAAGCGCGGGCGGCTGTTTTGGACTGCTGGTCGACTCGGTCGGCGAGGTGTTGCGCGTTCCCACCTCCGACCACGAGCCCAATCCTTCCATTCTCGATGAGCGCCGCCGTGCGCTATTCGCCGGCGCTTTCAAGCTGAAAGACAGCTTGCTGGTCATGCTCGATCCGGAGCGGCTTGACCCGCTGCGGCTGGCCGGCATGGCTGCCTGACTCGGAGTTCCATCGCCATCGAGGCATTGGAACGGTATATCCCATCGCATTTTTGCCTGGGGAGGAAAGATCGAATGCGCGCTTTGATTGTGGACGACTCCCGTTTTGTCCGGGATTTCCTGCGTGGTCTGCTCGAAGAAAAGGGAATCGAGTGCGAAGAAGCCGCGGATGGACGTGCCGGCCTCGTGCATCTGCACGAAGGCGTTCCCTTTGACCTGGCCCTCGTCGACTGGAACATGCCCGTCATGGACGGGCTGAAGATGCTCAAGGAGCTTCGTGCAGAAGGCTACTCCGACGTGAAGGTCATGATGGTCACCACCGAGGCTGAAGACGACTTCATCACCCGTTCGCTCGACGCCGGCGCTGACGAGTACCTCATGAAGCCTTTTGACGACGAAGCTCTTACGGAAAAACTTGCCATGCTCGGTTTCACGGAGCTCTGAATGAACGCTCCCCGGCCCTTGGCGCGCATTCTCGTCGTGGACGACTCCGCGGTGATGCGAAATCTCCTGCGTAGTGTGGTGCATACGGACCTGCGGTTGGAGGTGATCGGCACTGCCGCCGACGGCGCATCGGCTCTCCGCGCCATCGAGTCGCTCCGCCCCGATCTGGTCCTGCTCGATGTAGAAATGCCCGGCATGGACGGGCTCAGCACCCTCAAACAGATCAAAGCTCGCTCGCAGCGAACTCCCGTCATCATGTGCAGTTCCCTGACCCATCGCGGCGCCAAAGTCACCATCGACGCCCTCGCCTGTGGAGCCGCCGATTACGTCGCCAAACCAGCAGGCCAGGCATCCCGCGAGGCCGCCATTCAGACGCTGGCTCACGACCTCATCCCTAAAATCATTGCCCTGACTGCCGCTCCCGCTCCCGCGTTGCCCACGCCCGGACCACGCACCCTGATGTTCGGCGCCATGCCCCGCCCAGCCACCCCGATCCCCACTCTGCTCGCTCCCCGCCCGGTCTCCGCCCCTGTCCAGGCAACGGCCTCAGGCAATCCGTGCGTTGTCGTGATTGGCGTTTCCACGGGCGGACCGGCGGCACTCGATGAGCTTTTGCCCGCCCTGCCGGCAAATTTTCCCTTGCCCGTCCTGGTCGTTCAGCACATGCCCCAGCTTTTCACCCGCCTGCTCGCCGAACGTCTCAACGAGCGCTGTTCTCTTCATGTCCTCGAACCGGATTCCGGCGAGGTCGTCAAGCAGGGTAATATTTACATTGCCCGTGGCGACTGGCACCTCACGGTTACCGGCAGCGACCGGCAGTCGGCTCCCTCCGGCCAAAATAACCACACTGTTCGGTTGACCCAGGACGCTCCCGAAAACCACTGCCGCCCCTCCGTCGACGTTCTCTTCCGCACTGCCGTCGCCGCCTACGGCTCGCGCGTACTGGCTGTCGTGCTCACCGGCATGGGCTCCGACGGCCTCTCCGGGTGCCGCCTGGTGCGCGAGTCAAGCGGTACCGTGCTTGTTCAGGATCAGGCCACCAGCGCCGTCTGGGGCATGCCGGGCACTGTCGCGCAGGCCGGTCTCGCTCACCGCGTGCTCCCCCTCAAAGACATCGCTCCTGAAATCCTTCGGCTCGCCGGCCGGGGCCAACGCGAAGCTTTCGAGCTTCGGGAATCGGCTGTGTCTCAGTGATCAACACCGTAAGCGCCTCCAGTCCTGTCGACTACAACTACCTGCGCCAGCTTGTCTACGAACAGTCGCAGAACGTTCTCGATCCCTCCCGCGACTACCTCTTCGAGACCCGACTCGCCAAGCTGCTGCGCAATCAGGGCATGAGCCACATGCGCGACCTCATTCATCTGCTGCGCGTCAAGCGAGACCCCGCTCTGGAGCGCTCCGTCGCCGAAGCCATGACCATCAACGAGACCAGCTTTTTCCGCGATGGCCGCCCCTTCGAGCTGTTGCGCAGCGAGCTGTTGCCGCCCATTCTCGATGCCCGCCGCAGTACCCGTACGCTGCGCATCTGGAGCGCTGCCTGCTCCACCGGGCAGGAGGCCTACAGCATCGCCATGCTGCTGCTCGAGCACTTCCCTCATCTCTCCACCTGGGTAGTTCGCATCGAAGGCACCGACATTTCTGCCGAGGTCGTCCATCGCAGCCAGCAGGCCACCTATCACCGCATCGAAATGAACCGCGGCCTGCCCGCGCGCAACATCGTCCGCTTCTTCGACCACCACGGCGAAGACTGGACCGTCAAAGCCGAAGTTCGCAAGCTTTGCAACTTCCGCCAGGCCAACCTGTGCGCCAACCAGCTCCCCTTTAGCGAGCGTTTCGACGTCATCTTCCTGCGTAACGTGATGCTGTATTTTTCCATCGAAACTCGCAAAAAGCTGCTTGCCAACCTCCACCGCCTTCTCGCTCCCGACGGCCTGCTCTTCCTTGGCTCCAGCGAACAGCCAGCTGATCCGTCTCTCTGGACCTCCACCCTTGCCGGCGGCACCTGCTATCACCGCCCGCGCAAGCCCAGTTGAAGCAACCCACCCCGACGCTACCTGATCAAAGCGAGACTTCGAACTCCCTCATTGCCCGGGCTATGCTGGAGTGACGAGCATGGCCGCGAGAAAACTCAATTCGAAGAAGATCCCCCAAGCGCAACCCGCCATCTCCATCGATCCCCCGGCTGAACCGATGGCCGAGCCGAATCCCTTCGCCAATTTCCACCCCGTCACTGAGCGCTGGTTCCGCGAAGTCTTCGACTCACCCACTGCCCCTCAGCGCCAGGGCTGGCCGGCCATTGCCCGTGGCGAAAGCACCCTCATCCTCGCCCCCACCGGCACCGGCAAGACCCTCACCGCCTTCCTCTGGTGCCTCGATCGGCTCATGCTCCAAGCGACTCCCAAGGAGCCGGGCTGCCGCATCGTCTACATCTCCCCCCTCAAGGCCCTGGCCGTCGACGTCGAACGCAACCTCCGTTCTCCGCTCGCCGGCATCGCCAACATGGCCCGTCGCATGGGCGTTCCCGTCCACGACCCGGAAATCAGCATCCGCACCGGCGACACCTCCCAGAAAGACCGCGCCCGCTTCCGCAAGACTCCAGCCGAAATCCTCATCACCACCCCGGAGTCCCTCTATCTCCTGCTCACGAGCCAGTCTGCCGAATCCCTGCGCACCGTCGACACCGTCATCATCGACGAAATCCACGCCCTGGTCCCCACCAAGCGCGGCGCCCATCTCGCCCTGTCGCTCGAGCGCTTGGAGGCTCTCACCAAACGACGTATTCAGCGCATCGGCCTCTCCGCCACTCAGCGCCCGCTCGAAGAGGTCGCCCGATTCCTTGGCGGCGTCGACGTCCCCGCCACTTCGGCTTTTTCAAAAACCGCCAAAGCCATCCCCGCCCCGGCTCTCGACGATCCCGTTTCCCTTGTCCCCATCGACGCCGACGGCAAGCCCGACGACCCCGCCTGGTCCGCCGACATCGTCGAAACCGCCAACATCCGCTACCGTCCCGTCACCATCGTCAACGCCAGCGCTCCCAAGCAGCTCAAGCTGCGCATCGAAGTCCCCGTCGAAGACATGGCCCGCCTCGGCCAGCAGGAAGAGTTGCCTTCCGGTCCCGCTTCGCAAGGGCCCAAACGCATTTCCATCTGGACGGCCATCCACCCGCGCCTGCTCGAAATCATCCGCGAACACAACTCGACCATCATTTTCGTCAACAGCCGCCAGGTCGCCGAACGTCTTGCCGGCGCATTGAACGAACTCGCCGAGCAGGATGGAAGCCCCGCGATCGTCCGCGCCCACCACGGCTCCCTCGCCGCCGCCCAGCGCTCGATCATCGAAGAGCAGCTCAAGGCCGGCCAGCTCAAGGGCCTCTGCGCGACCTCCACGCTCGAACTTGGCATTGACATGGGCGCCGTCGATCTCGTCATCCAGATCGAGTCGCCGCCCTCCGTCGCCAGCGGCATGCAGCGCATCGGCCGCGCAGGCCACTCCGTCGGAGCCGTCAGCGAAGGCGTCATCTTCCCCAAGTACCGCGCCGACCTCGTCGCTTGCGCCGCCGTCACCCGCGCCATGCACGAGTCGCACATCGAATCCACCCGCTTCCCACGCAACCCCCTCGACGTGCTCTGCCAGCAGATGGTGGCCATCGTCGCGCGTCCTCCCAACCTGCCTCCGCCGGAAAAAAAATCGAAGAAGACGATCGTTCGCGCCAAAGCGGGCACAACTTCCAACAGCCCCCGCTACGGCGAGCTCGAACAGGCC
>CAILBQ010000368.1 GCA_903832475.1 uncultured Acidobacteriota bacterium
GGGAATCTGCTTCTGCTCTTGCCTTTGCAGTTGTTCTTGCTTTTCTTTCTGTCATTCCCCTCAGGGGAATCTGCTGCTGCTCTTGCCTTTGCAGTTGTTCTTGCTTTTTTTCTGTCATTCCCCTCAGGGGAATCTGCTTCTCTCCAACCCCGGGCTATCCCATCCACCGACGGCTAAACGTTGTTCATCGCATGCCCGCGCACCTGCTGCACCGCCGCCACAATGTTCGGATACGCCCCACACCGGCAAATATTGCCCGCCATCGCGTGCTGGACATCCTCATCCGTCGGCCCGATCGGCTCCTTCAACAGCGCCACCGCCGACATGATCTGTCCGCTCGTGCAATACCCGCACTGGTACCCGTCATGCTCCACAAACGCCGCCTGCATGGGATGCAAATTACCCGGTTGCCCCAGGCCCTCAATCGTCGTTACCTGCTTGCCCGCCACCATCACCGCCAACGTCAGGCACGAATTCACCCTCCGCCCATCCACATGCACCGTGCAGGCACCGCACTGCCCGTGGTCGCAGCCCTTCTTCGTCCCCGTCAGGAACAGCCGTTCGCGCAGCGCGTCCAGCAGCGTCACCCGCGCCTCCAGAGCGCCCATGTCATACTTCTTGCCATTGACCAACAGCGTGACCGTCCCGCTGCCCGCCTCCTCGGCAGTGGCCTGCACCTCCGGCGTCGCTGCGATCGCCAGCGGAGAAGCACTCACCACCAGCCCCGCCGCTCCCAGTCCCGACAGGAAACTGCGCCGGCTCACCCGCCCCGCCAGGCTCAACTCGCCCTTGTCTTCCGCCAGCGGCTCCAGATCCAATAAATGCTGGTCCGGCCCCAATCTATGCTCGTCTCCCACGCCTGCCTCCATCGCAACTCTGTTTGCTCATCCTAACTGAAGCCCATCCACCGCGGCAGCAACTTTCCCTCCCGCTTGCATCCAGCCAAATTCCATTCGCCCGTCGTGCCGTATCCTCGGAGTAGTAAAGGGACGAATCCCAAGGAACCCCAGTTGCAAACACACGAAAATTCGATTTACCGCCACATGCTTTCCATCGCCCTCGATGAAGCCCGCCTCGGCCTCGCCGAGGGCGGCATCCCCATTGGAGCTGCCCTCTTTCACAAAGACGGCACCCTGCTCAGTCGCGGACACAACCGCCGCGTCCAGGAGGGCGACCCTTCCATCCACGGTGAAACCGACGCCTTCCGCCGCGCCGGCCGCCAGCATTCCTACCGGGACCTGGTCATGGTCACCACCCTCGCCCCCTGCTGGTATTGCAGCGGCCTCGTCCGCCAGTTTCAGATCGGCACGCTGGTCGTCGGAGAAAGCCGCAACTTCCCCGGCGGCCTCGACTGGCTTCGCGAACACGGCACCCACGTCATCGACCTCGACGACCAGGAATGCACCGACATGCTCGCCCGCTTCATCCTCGAAAACCCAACCGTCTGGAACGAAGACATCGGCGAACCCTCCCTCGCCTGACGTTTCCATTCCACCACCCCCGGATGATGGAAAGGAAAAATGCGCGTGTGCCCCATCCATCCCGCGCTCTTGCGGGATGGGTGGGATTCAACACTTTACCCGTCTTTGCTTTTGCTTCTCTTTCTGACATTCCCCCGCAGCAGAATTCGCTTCCGGCCCCGCGTTCACATTTGTTCTTGCTTTTCTTTCTGTCTTTTCCCACCGCAAAATCTGCTTCGGTTCCTGCCCTTGCATTTGTTCTTGCTTTTCTTTCTGTCTTTCCCCGCCGCAAAATCTGCTTCGGTTCCTGCCCTTGCATTTGTTCTTGCTTTTCTTTCTGTCATTCCCCTCAGGGGAATCTGCTTTTCGCTTTCGCAGGAAACGTAAATCCCGTGGCAGCATTCGATTTCCCTTGACAAATCCTTAGGCATAGATAACCTATGCCTATGGTTGCTACCCCTAAAGACGAAACCCCTAAAAACGGCATGCCATCCGGCGCTCTGGCCATGCTCATCCTGCGCGTCCTGCACTCCGGCCCTCTTCACGGCTATGCCATCGCCCAGCGTATCCACGTCCTCTCTTCGGAAGTCCTGGAAGTGGAAGAAGGCTCCCTCTATCCCGCCCTCCAGAAAATCCTGCTCAAAGGCTGGGCCTCCGCCGAATGGGGCATCTCCGAAACCAACCGCAAAGTCCGCTTCTACCGCCTGACCCCCGCCGGCCAGAAGCAGCTTCAAGCCGAACTCAATGACTACGACCGCGTCACCCAGGCCATCCAGTCCGTCCTCCGAACCGCCTGACGGATCGCGCTCTGTTTGAACTCTTGCATCTGCCGTTGTCTTTCGTTTGTCTTTGTTTTTCTTTCTGCTTTTGCCTTTGCTTTTCTTTCTGCTTTTGCCGTTGCTTTTCTTTCTGCTTTTGCCCTTGCTTTTCTTTCTGTCATTCCCCTTAGGGGAATCTGCTTTTCGCTTCGCATCCCGGGCTACCACCCCCCCGGCCAGAAAAGAGCTCCTCATGAACCCCATCCTCGAACTCTTCCGCCGCCTCACTTACCTCCTCACCCATCGCCGCCGCGCCCGCGAACTCGAAGCCGAAATGTCCTTCCATCGCGAAATGAAGCAGCAGGCCTCAGCCGACCCGGCCGCCGCCCGCCGCGCCTTCGGCAACCCAACCCTCCTCCGCGAACAAGCCCGCGAAGCCTGGGGATGGACCTGGATCGATCGCCTCATCCAGGATCTCTCCTACGCTTTCCGCACCCTGCGCCGATCCCCCGGATTCACCGTCACCGCCATCCTCGTCCTCGCCGTCGGCCTCGGCGTCAACATCATCGCCTTCAGCCTCTTCAACATGATGATCCTGCAGTACATTCCCGTTCGCGACCCCGCATCGATCGTCCGCCTTCAGCGCCGCTCCCCTGACGCCTCCACCAACACCATCGCCTACGCCTCCATGGCCTTCTACCGCGACCACACCCGTACCCTGTCGGCGGTGATGGGCACCATGGGCGTCCCCGGGCAGCAGTTCGAGCAGGACAGTCAGCCCCTCGCCTCCTCCTTCGTCACCCCCAACTACTTCTCGGAACTGGGAACAAGACCCGCCCTCGGCCGCCTCTTCGATCCTGTCCAGGACGCTCAACCCTCCGCGCCGCCTTCCGTCATCCTCAGCAACACCTTCTGGCAGCACCGCTTCAACGCAGACCCCAGCATCGTCGGCAAGGTTGTTCACATCAACCAGAAGCCGGCCACCGTCATCGGCGTCCTCCCCTACGCATTCGTCGCTCTCGGCCGCGCTCATCCTGATGTCTGGCTGCCCATGCCCCAGATCGGCTATTTCGTCCAGGGAAACACCACCCTCACCGACCCCGACGGCAACTCCGGCGCCGTCGAGATGTGGGGCCGCCTCGCCCCCGGCGTCACCCCCAAAGTCGCTGAGCAGGAGCTCAAAAACCTTACCGACCAGCTTCGCAAGCAGTCCCCCAAAAATGTCTGGGACAACGAATACATCCGCAGCGACCCCGGCGCCCACGACCAGATCATGCAGCCCGACATGCTCATCGCCATGTCCGCCATCGGAGGCCTCGTCTTCCTCATCCTCGCCGTCGCCTGCGCCAATCTCGGCGGCTTGCTGCTCGCCCGCGGCGTCAACCGCGAACACGAAATCAGCATCCGCGTCTCCATTGGTGCCGGTCGCGCCCGCATCTTCCGCCAGCTCTTCACGGAAAGCCTGCTCCTCTCCACTGCCGGTTCCATTGCCGGCCTCGTTCTTGGATACATTGCCCTGCGCATCACCATGGTTTATGCCAACGCGCCTTTGTGGATGAGCGCCACGCCTGATTGGCGAGTGATCCTCTTCACCTTCGCCGTCGGCACACTCGCCGCCGCCCTCTTCGGACTCGCCCCTGCTCTCCAGATCGCTCGCCAGCGCCAGCGCCGCACCATCGTCCGCCAGATACTCGTCGCAGCCCAGATCGCCGCCAGCTGCATCTTGCTCATCGTCGCCGGCCTGCTCGTCCGCGCCGCCCAGCACGCCCTCTACGCCTATCCGGGCTTCGCCTACGAACAAGTCCTGGCCGTCGACCTTGCCCTCTCTTCCCACGGCTACAAGCCGGGCGACGCACGCAGCCTCCTGGAGCAATTCCGCAACCGCGCCAAGGCCCTTCCCGGCGTCACCTCCGTCGCCCTCACCTCCATGCAGCCCCTCGGCCACAATCGCGTCTCCACCATCTCCAACACCATCAACGGCCACCTCGTCCGCATCTTCCCCTTCACCGTCGACCCCGATTTCTTCGCCACCATGCAGGTTCCGCTCCTCCGTGGACGGAACTTCCAGCCCGGCGAGCAGCACGCCGTGATCATCAGCGACTCCCTCGCCCGCAAGCAGTGGCCCGGCCAAGATCCCCTCGGTAAACAGGATGTCAGCGGCTCCGGTCCCGGCGACATCGTCATCGGCGTCGTCGCCAACGCCCGCCTCATGGACATGCAGGACGGCGACACCGTAGAGCTTTACCACGCCGCCCGCGAATCCGACCTCGCCGACTTGGTCGTCCTGATCAAGACGGCAGGGGCACCCGACGGTCTCACCCCCGCCCTCCACTCCATCACCCAGAGCCTCGACCCCCGCCTCTTTCCTGAAATCCACCTGCTCAAGGCCGAATTCAAGAACGAAACCCAGTCCGCGGCCGGCATCGCCAAAACCATCACCCTGCTTGGCTTCGTCGCTCTCGCCCTGTCCTCGCTCGGCATCCTCGGCCTGGTCGCCTACACCGTCTCCCAGCGCACCAAGGAAATCGCCATCCGCCTTGCCCTCGGCTCACCCGCCCTCCAGGTTCTGGTGTCCGTCCTCCGCCAGTTCTCCTGGCCCGTTGCTCTCGGCATCGTCGCTGGCGTCGGAGCCACCGCCGCCCTCTCCCAGATTCTGCGCCGCATCCTCTACGGCGTCAGCAATCTCGACCCCCTCAGCTACGCGTCGGCCATTCTGATTCTCAGCGCCATCCTGCTCGCCGCCACCCTTATCCCGGCCCGCCGAGCCCTCAAGCTCGACGTAGCCCGCGCCCTCCACCAGGACTGACCCACGCCTCAGCGTCTCGTACCATTTGGGCCCCACGCCCGCGTTATCACAGCCCAGGCCAACGGCCTGGGTTCCAGGATTCCGTCGATCGCAGAGCTGAAAACCCGATCCAATTTCTCAGACACAAGAAATTTGCAAAGATTCGCAAATATGCGCGGTCAGGCCATTCCTAAGCAGCCTCAAATGAAGTTCTTGCATTCAATACTGAATGCGAAGCTAAAACCCCTCATAAACGCACGCAAAAAAAGCCGAACCCCGAAGGATTCGGCCTGTTCACCAACCGCGTCAGCTTAAAACCGGTAAGCAATTCCACCCGTCGCCCGCGCATTCAGATGCGCATGCGGCGAAGCTCCTGGCTCAAGCGGTATCGTCGTAAACGAAGACCGTATCCCGTCACCGGAAACACGAATCGCCAACCGAGACGAAACCTTGTATTCAAATCCTCCACCGCCCGCATACGCAAATGAAACATCCGGCCCAATCGAAACGCCTCCCGTGTGCGCGCCGCCAAACATCACGTGCACAAACGCCGTCAAATTGTCTGCCGGGATGTAAAACTCAGGACCCGCGAGGAACGTAGTCATGGTCGGATGCACATGTCCAGACGACAGCGATGAAATCGAGTAATCCCCAAAGTCCACCGTGCCGCCGAACCACTTCTTCAATTTCGCGCTGGCGCCCACGTTGAATCCAACCAGCGCCGACGAGCCCTTCACCTGGTTTGCGCTCGAATACGCTGCCGTCGCAAAAGCCTCGTACCGATCGAACTCAGCCACTGCATCCGGAGACACCGGCTTCGCCACCTGGGCGAAAGACATCATCGAAAAGCCCGATGCCAAAGCGCAAAAACCCACAACAGACAGCAAAATCTTACCCTTCACCAATACTCTCCTCAACTTGAAGCCTTCGTCCGCGGCAAGTCCCATGTGCTGAATCTTGCCGTTAGACGGTCCAGAAATGAAACTGGAAGTCCTCTTCAGCTTATCAGCCTCATTTCGCCCCTCTATTTCGTCTCCGGCAACACTTGAGCGTTGCTGTCGATTTTCTTTTCCTTGTCCAGGTACCACGGGATATTGATCACGATCACGTTGCGATTCCCGCGCATCAGCAGCAGCACCTTCAACAGGTCGGCTCGCCGGTTGTGCATCAGGTTCTCCCACCAGTGATGTACCACCAGCTCCGGCACCAGCACGCAGATCTTGCGTCCCGAATCCTTCGGACATACCGCCAGGATGTAGTCGATCAGCGGCTGAAGAATGTACCGGAACGGCGATTTCAGCACCACCAGTTTCGGCACCGGCTTGTTGTCCGTCGCCAGCGGTTGCACCACCAGCCGGTCCCAGTCCTTCGTGATGGGATCGTCATCTTCGCCCATCTGCACATGCACGCAGCGCACGTCGGCTGACATGGACAGTGCAAAGGCCATCGCTTTTTCCGAGATCCGGCTCCAGCGGTCGATTGGCATCACCACGATCGGTTCCTGCAGCAGCCGAGTCACCAGCGGCGTCTCCAGCCGCGTCTCATCTTCCACCCGGTCGTAATGCCCGCGTACCGCCCGCATGATCAGGATCATGCATGGAATCAGCAGCGCCGTAATCCACGCGCCCGACGTAAACTTGGTCACCAGCACCACCACCGTGGTAATCCCGGTAGCCGTCGCGCCCAGCCCATTCACAAACATGGGAAAGGCCTTGCCGCCCTCACGCCGCCAGTGCATCACCATCCCCGCCTGCGACAGCGAAGTCGAAGCCGCCCTGGAACGTCGCATGGCGCAACTGGAACAACGCCGCAGCCACATTCTTGAGAACATCAACAAATCCTGTCCCCTTGTTGAGATCCTCGAAGACATCATCCAGCTTGTTTCCTTCACCCTCAATGGCGCTCCCTGCCGGTGCGAGATCTCCGGCGCACCCACGCTGGGCCA
>CAILBQ010000369.1 GCA_903832475.1 uncultured Acidobacteriota bacterium
ATGCCGCCATCGAGAATCGGAAATGGAAGCAGGTTCAGCACGCCCAGGTTGAGGCTGATCACGGTCATCAGCTGAATGGTCGGACCCCAGCCCGGCATTTCCCATGCCTGCCCGGTTTGCTGCGCGATACCGATCGGCCCGGAGAGAGAATCGACGGAAATGCGACGCGACAACAACCGCTGCAGCACTTCGTAAATCAGCAGCGAGTTGGAGCGGCAGAACTTGGCTGATTCTGCCAGCGCGGAAGGCAGCGCCAGCTTCTCTACCCTGACCGGCGGCGGCGCGCCCTGGAAGCCAATACGCCATGCCTTGCCCTGCGGCGGCCCGTCGAGCAGCACCGGCTGCATCGTCTTGGTCAGAGTCGTGCCGTTGCGGTCCAGCACCACCGTGACCGGCGCCCCCTGGCGCGATTGCAGATACTCAAAAATCGAGCCGGTGCCATGGAAGACATGTCCGTCGACCGACTCAAATACGTCCCCGACTTGCAACCGCGCCTTCCCGGCCGGCGAAGTGGGAGAGACGAAGCTGACCTTGAGCGGATACGGCTGAATCGCGGCAAGGATACCAATCTTCTCCAGGCTGAAGTCTTCGCCCTTGCTGCTGTCACTCAATTGCAGAGTCAGGGGAACTTCCTGCCCATGGCGCGCCACCGTCACCTGGACGCTGTGGTTCAGGTTCAGCACCGAGCGGACGTTCATCTGGTACCAGGTAGGGTTCGGCTGATTATCGAAGCTGACCACACGGTCGCCAGGCTCAAAGCCTGCCTGCGCGGCGGGCGTATTCGGCATCACCCAATCGATCGTGACGGGCTGATCGCGATACACCTCGACTTCGTGGTGAAGCATGTAGAAGCCGGTCATCAGCACCAGCGCCAGCACAAAATTGCTGAATGGGCCCGAAAGACCGATGATGATGCGCTGCCAGCGAGGATGCGACGTCAACGCGCCGGGATCGAGCTTTTGCGCAGCGATGGTTTCCCCGTCGGCGCCGGTCATGGACATGTTTTCGCCCGGCATCGACTCGCCCGTCATCTTGACGTATCCGCCCAGCGGGATCGCCGAGATGCAGTAGTCGGTCTCGCCGAATTTCACGCCAAACAAGCGCGGCGGAAAGCCAATGGAAAACTGCTCGACGCGCACGCCGCACAACTTGGCAGCTACGAAATGCCCAAATTCATGGACCAAAACCATGATGCCTAGGACGATGAGGACGGAGATGACGGAGACCAGAACTGTATGCATAAACGAGCGCGCTTTACCTCAGGGACTGACGGGAAGTAGGACAGTGGGCTGTAAAACCGGAGTTACAGGCGAGAGGCGTCCTCGGCAATGACATTGCGAGCCCGTTCACGCGCCTGGGAATCGGCCTCCAGCACGCCCGCAATCGTCTCCGGGTGGCTTTCAGGGGTTCGTTCCAGCACCTTCTCTATTGTACGCGGGATGCCGGGAAAGGTGATTTTGCGAGCCAGAAAAGCCTCAACGGCCACTTCATCGGCTGCATTGAGCGCAATGCAGTGCGCGCCTCCTTTTTCCGCGGCTTCGTACGCGAGCCGCAGGCAGGGAAAACGCACCAGATCCGGTACTTCAAAATCGAGATGCGACAAAGCGGCCAGATCAAAGGTCAGCGTCGACGACGGCCGTTCCGGGTACGCCAGCGCATATAGGATCGGCAGCCGCATATCCGTGACCGAAATCTGCGCCAAAATCGACCCGTCCACATACTCCACCAGCGAATGCACCGTGCTCTGCGGATGAACTGTCACGCGCACCTTGCTGGCCGGCAGATCGAAAAGCCGGCAGGCCTCGATCACCTCCAGCCCCTTGTTCAGCATGGTCGCGGAATCGATGGTGATGCGCTGCCCCATCACCCAGGTCGGATGCTTCAAGGCCCGCTCCGGAGTGATCGCGACGAAGTCCTCGGCCGGCAGCTCTCGAAACGGTCCGCCGGAAGCCGTCAGCCACACCTGCTTCACCTCGGCAGCCGTGCCCACCCGCATGCACTGGTGAACCGCGTTGTGCTCGGAGTCGATGGGAATCAGCGGCACCGCCAGCCGGCGCGCGTCCTGGGTCAGGATCTCTCCCGCCGCCACCATGCATTCCTTGTTTGCCAGCCCGATGGGTTTGCCGGCAAGAATGGCCGCGTGCGTCGCTTCCAGCCCGGCCACGCCGACGATGGCGGAAACCACAAAATCCACATCGGCGTGCGTAGCGCAGGCGATCGACCCCGCCGTTCCCCAGACGACTTCTGTACCGGTAACGCCCTTGTCGCGCAGCCGCCTGGTCAACTCCGCAGCCAGTTCTTCCGTGGCCAGCGAAACCACCAGCGGCCGCCAGCGCAGGACCTGCTCAAACGCAGAATCGACATTGCGTCCCGCTGCCAGCGTTGCAACCGCATAGCGCTCCGGGTACGAATCAACAATGGAGAGCGTGCTTTGCCCGATGGAGCCAGTAGATCCGAGAATCGCGAGCCGTTTCAAACAAGTACCTGACAAAAAGGAAGTTGAACCAACACTCTAAGTCTAAATCCCCGCACCTTCAGCGCCGATCCCGATTCACCAAGGCCCGTCCGGTTCTCCGACCCCTGACACCTATTCTAAAAATGCTGCAGAACCTGCACATACCAAAGCACCGGCGCCGCCAGTAGCAGCGCATCGATCCGGTCCAGGATGCCGCCGTGGCCGGGAAGCAACGTGCCGGAATCCTTCACATCCGCCGACCGCTTCAGCCCCGACTCGGCCAGATCGCCCACCTGTGCCGCAACATTCACAATCACCGCCAGGAACATCCAGTGCAGCACCGGCCCTGGGTAGCTCAGTGTGAGAATGTCACGCTTGGCCAGTTGCGCCGCCAGAAGGATCAGCAGCCCGGTCACCAGCAGGCTTCCCGCCAGCGAACCCGCCGAGCCTTCCCACGTCTTGTTCGGGCTCAGCTTGGGCGCCAGTTTGTGCCGGCCCAGATTGCGCCCGACGTATAGCGCGACGATGTCCCCCGCCCACACTGCACACAGCAGAAACACAACAATCGACTTTCCGTCTTCCGAAGTGCGCAGCGCAGGCAGCGCGATCAGCGTGAATCCCGTATAGATCAGACAAAAAACAGCCGCCGCCGCGTCCCGTAAGACACGCTCAATCGGGGAGGCGAACGCGCAATAGACAAACAGCGCGAGCGACTCCGCACCCAGCGTGACGGGCAGTTTATCCGGCCAGAGCAGGCTGCCCGCAAACAGAATCGCAATCGCGGCCAGCACAGGAATGCGCTGCGGTTCCGCGCCCGTGGCCTTGGCGATGCCCAGGTATTCCCACGCCGCCAGCAACGCCACCGCGCCTACCGCGACCGTGACCAGCCAATCCTGTCCCAGAAAAACCAGGACGATGACTAGCGGAATCAAAGCCAGAGCTGTCAAAACTCGTTTCATGCAGGATTGAGCATACATGACCGGATCGAGCGACCCGATCGCTGCTGTTCAGGATCACCCTGTCGAATCATGGGTTGTTGCGGATGGAGAGAACTTGATTTACCCGGCAGCCGACCGTGCCTCTTCCGAAACATCCTGTCCTTCACGCTCCGCCTCGCCCAGGCCACCGTAGCGACGCTCTCGGCGCTGGTAGGCGGCTATCGCCTCGAGAAGGTGAATGCCTCGGAAATCCGGCCAGAAGCGCTCGGTCACGAAAATCTCGGCGTACGCAATCTGCCACAACAGGTAATTCGAAATGCGCATCTCTCCCGACGTGCGAATCAGCAGATCAGGATCGGGCATGTGCGCGGTGTACAAATGCCGGTGCACATCTTCCTCGGTGATTCGCTCGGCGCCCGTGCCCTTCTGCTTCATTTCGGCAGCCAGCCCGCGAAAGGCGTCCACGATCTCAGACCGGCCGCCATAATTCAGCGCCAGCGTCAG
>CAILBQ010000370.1 GCA_903832475.1 uncultured Acidobacteriota bacterium
GCGCTGGCGTTTCTCTGCTGCCACACAATGGCCCTGCCGCAGATCCCAGGACAGGCAGAAACGATCCCGTCTTCGGACTATGCCCGGCAGGCTTCAGCAGGGGTGCGGACGCTGCAGGGCTGGTATGTGGAGAGCTCCGGGCTATATCAGAAGCCGACCGACTGGTGGAATACAGCCAATGCCATGACGGTGCTGGTGGACTACTCGCGGATTAGCGGGGACAAACAGTATCTGGGCGCGGTCCGCAACACGTTCACCAAGGCCAACAAGGCTTATGGCATTACTGACTTCCTCAACGACTCCAATGACGACGAAGGTTGGTGGGCGCTGGCGTGGATCGACGCGTACGACGAAACGCACACGCAGGATTATCTAGCGATGGCGGAGACGATCTTTGCCGATATGACGACGCAATGGGAGACGAAGACCTGCGGCGGCGGCGTTTGGTGGAGTAAGGATCTGAAGCATTCGGCGTACAAGAATGCGATTACGAATGAGCTGTTCCTGGAGATTGCAGCCTCGCTGGCGAATCGGGTTGAAGACCGAGCGGAAAGAGCCAAATATCTCGAATGGGCGAAGAAGGAATGGCAATGGTTTCGCGGGTCGGGAATGATCAACGCCGATGGTCTGGTGAACGACGGGTTGAATGCGTCCAATCCTGCGGCTTGCACGAACAACAAGCAGACGACGTGGACATACAACCAGGGCGTGATTCTGGGAGCGCTGGCGGAGTTGAACAAGGCTGATGGCGATGCTGCGCTGCTGGCGCAGGCAGCGACGATTGCCAATGCGACGATGACGCGCCTGGTGACAAAGAGCGGCGTTCTGGAGGAGCCGCCTGGAGGCGGGCCGGATCTGCCGCAGTTCAAGGGTGTGTTTCTGCGCAACCTGGTGAAGCTGAACAAGGCTGCGCCAAAGGTTCGCTATCGAGCGTTTGCGGAGGAGAATGCGAAGAGCATCTGGACGAACGATCGGGGAGCGAATGTGCAGTTTGGGAATCGCTGGGAAGGACCGTTCGATTCGGGAGATGGAACGCGGCAGACTTCGGCGCTGGATGCGATTCTGGCAGCGGCGGCGATGCGGTGAGTTCGGTTTTGAAATACGACAATTCAGTCAGGCGAAGAACAGGAGAAACAATGAGGGGGGGAGGGGGGTGCGCCCCTTTCGTCATTCTCGCTTGTAGGTGTTTCGTAATCAATACTTTAGGGCCAAAATTCTGTGCGCCCCGGGGGCGCTTTTGCGCCCTTCTAGCAGGAATTCAGGAGAATCCTGCGGAGGATAAGCCGTTTGCTTCGGGCAGCATCCTGTAGCGCGCCAGCGTGAGCACGACTTTCCAATCTCAGTATGCGCCTTCCTGCGATTCCTGACCACGATTGCAAGAGAAGATTGTGCTGGGCATTCCCTAAATGGGAAAGATGCGGCCCGAAGCGCCGCCCGGTGCCCTTGCGTCGCCCCGCGTTTGACCCCACCACAAGGCGGGTTCTTCTTAACCGAGGCGGAGAAGCGACCGAAACCGCCAAGCTTTGCATCCATACCCTTCGTACGCTCCCCCGGGATCGCGTCAATTCTGTTGTAGAAGGAAATTCATCGTGGCCAAGTCTACTCGCCCAGCCGTCAAGACGACCCGCTCCGCTTCCCCTCCCGAACCGTCTACCGCTTCCGCGACTACGCAGATGCTCCCAGGAGTCAAAGACGGCCCAGCGAGCGGTTCGCCAGCGTCACCCTCGCGATCCGCATCCAAACCGTCCGCCAACCGGGCGGATGACCATGCCCAACAGAATGCAGAGGCCGGCAATGCCGGCGAACTGCACCAGACCGCTGGCGGCACGCACCCGCCCATGACCTCCAACCAGGGTGTCATCCTTGCCGACGATGAAAATTCGCTGCGCGTCGGACAGCGCGGCCCAACCCTGCTGGAAGATCACTTCCTACGCGAAAAGATCAATCACTTCGATCACGAGCGCATTCCGGAGCGGGTCGTTCACGCCCGCGGTTCAGCGGCTCACGGCTACTTCGAACTCACGCATTCCCTTTCCGATATTTCCAAAGCGGATATCTTTCAGCGCGTTGGCGAAAAGACGCCGCTGTTCACCCGCTTTTCGACGGTTGCCGGCAGCAAAGGCTCGCCCGACGTGGCACGTGACGTTCGCGGATTCGCTGTCAAGTTTTACACCAAGGCGGGCAACTGGGACCTGGTCGGCAACAACATTCCCGTTTTCTTTATCCAGGACGCCATCAAGTTCCCTGACCTGATTCACGCCGCCAAGGATGAGCCGGACCGCGGATTCCCGCAGGCGCAGACGGCTCACGACACCTTCTGGGACTTTGTCTCGCTCACGCCGGAATCGACCCACATGCTGATGTGGATCATGTCGGACCGCACCATCCCGCGCTCGTTCCGCATGATGGAAGGATTCGGCGTTCATACCTTTCGTCTCATCAACGAAGCCGGCCACTCGACGTACGTGAAGTTTCACTGGCGGCCCAAGCTGGGTTCGCAATCGGTTATCTGGGATGAAGCCTTGAAGCTGAACGGCGCCGACCCTGACTTCCACCGCCGCGACCTCTGGAACGCCATCGATATGGGCGACTTTCCTGAGTGGGAGCTTTTCATCCAGCCCTTCGACGAAGAGTTTGCCAAGTCCTTCGACTTCGACGTGCTCGACTCCACCAAGATCATCCCTGAAGAAATCATTCCACTGCGCCCGGTGGGCAAGATGGTGCTCGACCGCAACCCGGACAACTTCTTCGCCGAGACGGAGCAGGTGGCCTTCTGCACGTCGAATGTCGTACCCGGCATCGATTTCACCAACGATCCGCTGCTGCAGGGACGCAACTTCTCGTATCTGGATACGCAGATCACGCGCCTGGGTGGACCTAACTTCACCCAGATTCCCATCAACGCACCCAAGTGCCCTTTTGCCAATCTGCAGCGCGACGGCATTCACCAGATGATGGTGCCCAAGGGCCGCGTCCACTATTCCCCCAGCTCGCTGAGCGAAGAGAGTCCGCGGCAGGATCCCCATGCCGGGTTCTCCAGCTTTCCCGCGCCGGAAGCTGGCGACAAGCTGCGCATCCGGGCGGAGTCGTTCGCAGATCACTTCAGCCAGGCTCGGCAGTTCTTTGAAAGCCAGACCCAGCCGGAACAGGAGCACATTCTCTCGGCGTTCACTTTCGAGCTCAGCAAGGTGACGACGAAAGCAGTGCGCCACCGCATGCTGGGGCAACTGGCGAACGTCGATCCCAAGATCGCCGAGCGGGTAGCCAAAGGCCTGGGCCACCGGGGAGCGATCGAGCCGGTTCCCGGCAAGGTGCCGGTTCGCACCGACCTGAAGCCTTCCCCGGCCTTGAGCATTCTGGCCAAAGCCAAGCCCACGCTCGAGGGCCGCATGGTGGGCGTGCTGGTGGCTGACGGTTCCGATGCAAGCTTTGTCGGATCGCTCGAAGCAGCCGTCAAGAAAGCGGGCGGACAGCTCAAGGTGATCGCACCCATGGTGGAAGGCGCGCTGGGTAGCGACGGAAAAGCAATTGACGCGGACTTCCAACTTGCCGGCGGCCCCAGCGTGCTGTTCGACGCCGTGGTCATTGCCATCACCGCCGACGCAGCCAAGTTCCTTGCAACGCAACCGGCTGCGGTTGGTTTCGTTGCGGATGCGTTCTCGCACCTGAAAGTGATTGGCCATACGGCAGGCGCCGAAGCGCTGCTCAGCAAGGCCGGTGTTGTTCCGGACGAAGGCGTCGTCGCGCTCGAGTCCGGGAAAGCAGCCTCAACCTTTGTCAACCAGGCAGCGGAGGGGCGCATCTGGGCTCGCGAAGCCAAGGTCCGGCCCGTACTTTAATCAACGGTTTCCAGACTCAACCTTGCTCTCCTGCTCGCAAAGCAGGAGAGCTTTTTTTGCTGGCTACTCCGAATGCAGTACTTTGGCGATGTCCAGGCGAAACGCTCGGCGAATGGGCAGGATCGCACCAGCCGCAAGGATTCCCACCAACAGCAAGACCGCGCTCGCATAGCTGGCTGGATCCAGGCCACTGATCCCGTAAAGCACGCGCCTGAGAATCTGTGACAGTCCTCCCGTGACAAGCATTCCCGCTAACAAACCGATGGCTACCGGCCAGGCGAAGTTTTTGAGCACGGCGGAGAAAATCTCAGGTCGGTTGGCACCGAGCGCGAGCCGGATCGCCAGCTCTTTGGTTCGCTGCGAGACGGAGTAGCTGACCAAGCCAAGCAGGCCAACGACAGCCAGGAAGACGGCGATGCCGCCCAGCAGGCTCAGAATCGTCGCGATCATTTCTGCCA
>CAILBQ010000371.1 GCA_903832475.1 uncultured Acidobacteriota bacterium
CCCCAAAGGGAGGCTTTTCTGTCGTTCTGGCAGAACAGCTGTTACTTCATCTGGCCGTTTGAATCCATCGTGATACCGCCAGGACCCTTGTCCTTCTTGGCTTCGTTTTCCTTGCGGGTGCCCATGGCCTTGGTCGTCCATTCGCCGGCCTTGGCGACGTCGTCCTTGCGTGCCTGCTCGTTGCCACAGTCGATATCGGCCTTTTTGCGGTACGTCAGGTTCAGATACTGCATGGCGTCGTCGTAGCCCGGACGGTTGTCGATAGCGGTCGTCAGGTACTTCAACCCTTCCTCAACCAGTGGACCGTTTTCTTCCTGAATCTGAGAGCACACTTTCTTGGTCAGGACTTTAACGTTCCCCGCCCCATCGTCATTGGCGCCCAGAGGGTTGAGGATCTTCAGCAGATTGTCGTGAGCCTTGGTCCAGTCGATGACGCCTACCGTGTAGGCGGCTTCTGGATCTTTGGGGTCAACCGCCAGGACCTTCTTCTGCCAGTCCTTGGCTTCATCGAATTTCTTAGTGTTGTAGTAGAGGCTGGCGATGCCCTTCATGCTGTTGACATCGTTGGGATCGGTCGCGAGAACTGACTGGTAAATGTCAATCGCCTGCTGGGCAGTCTTCAGATTATCCGGAGTGGTCAGGCCGGGGACAACGTTCATGGACAAAGCGGTGCCCAGATAAGACTTGGCCATGGGGAGCGACGGATCATACTTGGTCGCGTCCTGGAAGTGACGGATTGCCTCTTCGTACTTGCCGGCCTTGTAAGCTTCTACTCCCTTATTGAGCTGATCGCGGGCTTTGAGACGGTTGCAACCGGTCGTTGAAGCCATCATTGCGACCAAGACAGCCGCTAGCACCGGCAGACGTGCGAGTCGATTCATATTCTTATCCTTCTCCTTCGAGTCGTCGCCAGGTCTATCGCGCCTGGTGTCATCCGCGTCGCTGGAAGCAGTGGGAAGTCCCGCGTTCCGGCCAATAACTAAGTACTGCTGCATCATACTGCGTTCAGGTCCGTTTAGACCGCGAAGATTGTCACGCAGGAAGAAAAAACATGGCCCCGCGGATGCACGGGGCCTTTCCTATTGTCCTGCAAGGATTTTCGGCGTCATCAGTCCGACGTGGTCAACGCCCGCTGCATGGCCGATATCGATGACATCGGCGATCTGCGCAAAGTTCACATCGTCGTCGCCTTTGACGAACATGATGCGTTCCGCGCGGTTGGCGTAGATGGCAGTCAGACGGGCCAGCAGGTCAGTTTTGGCCACGTCGTCCTGGTTGATCTTGTACGCGGCGTTGTTCCCGTTGGTATGCAGGACCGAGACCACGATGGTACGTTGATCGGGCTCCTGCTGCTGCTGGGGGTTCTTCGGCGGCTGAGGCACCAGCGCATCCAGGCCCTTCGGCACAACCGGCACGATGACCATGAAGATGATCAGCAGTACCAGGAGCACGTCGATCAGAGGGGTTACGTTGATGTCGGAGGAAAGGCCCCCAGGACCACCACTTGTCATTGCCATGTTTTCAGCTCCTCAACTACTCAAATCTTTGCCGATGGAAGGAACGTCGGCTACTTGCAAAATTCAGAATTACTGCCCCGCCAGAATCTTCGGCGTCATCACCCCGACGTTGTCCACTCCGGCCGAGTGTGCAATGTCGATAACCTGGGCTACCTGAGAAAAGCTAACGTCGTCGTCGCCCTTGATGAACATGACACGCTGCGCACGATTGGCGTAGATGGAGGTCAATCGAGGCAACAGGTCCGCCTGGGCAACGTCAGTGGAATTGATACGGTAAGCGAGACCACTACCCACCGAACGAAGAACGGAGACAACCACGGTTTCTGGTGACAGATCACGATCGTTGCGTGGCGGCTGGGGCACCAGCGCCTCCATGCCGCGAGGCACGACCGGGACGATAACCATGAAAATGATCAGCAGCACCAGCAGCACATCGATCAGCGGAGTTACGTTGATCTCGGAAGTCATGCCCTTCGATCCGTTGCTCGTCATTGCCATGTCGCGTCTCCAGAGGATACTGCGGCTGTGCTGAGTTGACGGCCTAGGTGCCCGGAGTCTGCCGTTTTTCCGTCAGCAAGCCGACAGAATCAACGCCTGCAGTGCGGACATCGTCGATTGCATTCTCGACATCGAGATACTTTGCGCGGGCATCGGCACGGATAAAGATCTGCTTGCCAGGCTTGTCGGTGAGCAGGTCGCGAACCTTGGCTCCCAATTCGTTGGAGGCCACCCTGTCTTTGTTCAGGTAGGTGCTTCCATCGCGGGTTACAGCAACGACAATCGCGTCTTCTTTATCTGCGTCTGCCATCGGGGTGGGGTTATCAGTCTTGGCCAGATCAACGTTGACCTTGTTCTGGAGCATGGGGGTGATAACCATGAAGATGATCAGCAGCACCAGCATCACATCCACCATGGGGGTGACGTTGATGTTGGAGTTGACCTTGGCGCCTTCGTTTCTTACTGCGAGTGACATGTGTGCTCCACGCCTTTTGGAATAGCCCCTTCGTACAGCTTCTTCGCGGGGTCTTCATGCTTCTCAAGCTTTGAACGGTGCTTTTGGAAAAGGCTGGCAGGGAAGGTCTGACTTCACCTGCCAGCAAGTTTCTCGCCTTGCAGCACTCGCCCTCAAGCAGTCGACAGGCGCAGGTTAGCGCTTGTGGCTCTGCTTGATGAAGTAGTCCACCAGCTCGCTCGAGGAGTTGTCCATTTCGACGTCGAAGGCCTCGACGCGTCCGCTGAAGTAGTTGAAGGTCATAACCGCTGGGATGGCGACGAGCAGACCGAATGCGGTAGTGACCAGGGCTTCCGAAATACCACCGGCGACTGCGCCGATACCGGAAGACTTCTGGGTGGCGATTTCCTGGAAGGAGTGAAGGATGCCCATAACCGTGCCGAGCAGTCCGACGAAGGGGGCCGTGGAGCCGACCGTCGCGAGAACGCCGATGCCGCGCTTCAGCTTGGCATGCACAATGGCTTCCGCCCGTTCCAGGGCGCGCTTGGAGCTTTCGATGCTTTCTTCGTTGACCACGCCGCCGGAGCTCTTGAACTCCTGCAGGCCGGCCGTTACCACTTCAGCAAGGTGCGACTTCTTGCTGCGGTCGGCGATCTTGATCGCTTCTTCCAGCTTGCTGTCCTTGAGGGCGCCGGCAACCTTTGGGGCGAACTCGCGCGACTGCTTGCGGGCTGCCGTGAAATACAGATAGCGATCGATCATGACCGCGAGCGACCAGATGGACATGATGAACAGGATGATCGCGATGCCCTTGGCGAAGTAACCCATGGAGGTCCACATGCCCATGAGTGTGAAGTCTGCGGATTGTTCCTGGAACATGGCCAGGGAGACCGGGTGCGAGGCGAAATGTGCAAGCTGTGCGAGAATCACTGAATCGTTCCTCCTGAGGGATTGCTTACTGTGCTACCGAATTGAGTTACAGTTGCCGCGTACGTACTGCGGGATCGAATGCGTCCGTGATCGGTGCACATTCAGGCTACGGAAAAGCGACTCCGCATAAGACGGAGTCGCCCGAGAAAAAGCTAGCTGCCCAGATTAAAGACGACGTTGATGGTGGTATCCACTTCAACCGGCTCGCCGTTGAGCATGTAAGGTTTGTAGCGCCAGTTCCTGACGGCGTCGAGGGCGGCCTGTTGCAGCATGGCGTTCCCACTGACGACTCGCAGGTTTTCGATGGTGCCTGATTTGGAGATGGTTGCCTGCAGGACGACCGTGCCGGACTGGCGCGCGGCCTTGGCGATCGGCGGATACACCGGCTTCACCTGCTGAATCAGAAGACCGGTGGCGACGCCCGAAGAAATCGCGATCTTCTTGGGAGGCGCTGCCTTGACGACCGGCTTGGCCGGACCGCTGCCGAACACACTGCCGATCACGCCGCCAGGTGCTCCACTGCCGCCCATGCCTTCCATGCCAGCTACGCCGAAGCCGCTGGAGGGCGGTGCTTCTTTCTCCTGAACCATCTTGATGTCTTTGGGAATCTTGGTAGGCGCGGTCAGCTGGTTGTTCACCATCTGCGGCTTCACCTGCACCTGGTGCACGACCTCAGGTGGCGGCGGTGGTGGAGGTGGTGGAGGTGGCGGCGGCGCTACCAGCAACGTGGCCATCGCTGCCTTGGGCAAGGCTTCAGGGTAAAGCAGGGGAATCAAGATCATGACGATCAAGATGGATGCGTTCAGCGCAAAGGCGAACACCACCCACCAATTGGTCTTCTTGTTCCGACCGCTTGATTCGAATGTTGAATCTTCAAACATGGCCGACCTCGAGTCTGGCGTTAGGTTCTACCACTTTAGACACCAACAACAGGAATTTTGTTCCCGGATGCGTTGGCGGCCCAGAAAGGGCCGCCGAATGTGTCCTCAACCTATATCAGAACTGCCCATCACCTGCAAAACATGCTTCAAAAGAGGTGCAACGCGTTGCTGATTTCGAATCGAATTCTGCCTGTTTTTCGGAGGTTTTTCCGTCCCCTGCGTTAGCTCTTGACGCGCTTGGCGGCTGGCAAAACAGCCGCCTTGCCGCGAGACGCGCGCCAGTCCTGATAGGCCACCAGCATGGGTGCGGCGACAGCAATCGAAGAGTACGTGCCGATGAGAATGCCGACCACCAGAGCGAACGAGAAGTTATGCAGTACCTGGCCGCCGAAAATGAAAAGAGCAAGTACGGTCAGGAAGGTTAGGCCAGAGGTAAGCACGGTTCGGCTCAAGGTCTGGTTGATGCTGCGATTGACCACTTCGGTGAGACCTTCGCGGCGCGATAGGCGCAGGTTTTCGCGGATACGGTCGAAGACCACGATGGTGTCGTTCATCGAATAACCGACCAGCGTCAAAATGGCCGCGATAACCGTGAGGCTGACTTCCTTATCGAAGAGCGCGAAGAAGCCGACCGTGATCAGCGTATCGTGGAAGACGGCCACAACCGCCGCCACGCCATAGATGAGCTCAAAGCGGAACCAGAGATAGATGAGCATGCCGATCAGCGAGTAGAGCGTCGCCAGGCCGGCCTGCTTCTCCAGCTGGTGGCCCACGGTGGGGCCGACCGACTCGACCTTGTTCACCTTGAAGGGATTGTTGTAGTGGTCGCGCAGCGCGCCCTCAATCGCAGCTCTGCTGGCGTCCACCGAGGCATCTGATTGCTCTGGCACGCTGATCAGCATCTCGCGCTTTTCCGGGGCGTCGTAGGTGACGATGTGCGCGTCCTTGATGCCGGCGGCGTCGGTGGCTTTGCGAATCGCATTCACGTCAGGCGCATTCTGAAACTGCACCTGCACCTGCGTGCCGCCCTGGAAGTCGACGCCCAGCGGAACCGGGCTGCCGATCTTGTGCCAGTGCATCCCCATCGAAATAATGCCTGCCACGCTGAAGATCAATGAGAAGCCGAGGAAATACCATTTCTTCCCCAGCCAGTCGATGTTTACACTCCGAAAAAGTTCCACGATCCTATACCTTCCCCAGCATCCTGCCGCGAAGACGGCGCTAACTCTCTGCCGTCCGGACTTACTGGTAACTGATTCACTTCAAGGGGCGCTCCAGCCGCCAGATTGCGGCAGCTGGACCCGGTAACACGTTCCTAAATCGAGAGCTTCTGTCCCACCAGCTTGTGGTTCACGTGTGAGTCGAAAATCACGCGCGAGACAAAGACGGCGGTAAACAAGTTCGCCAGCAAACCAAACACCAGAGTTACCGCGAAACCCTTCACCGGCCCGGTGCCGAACATGAAGAGAATGGCCGCCGAAACAATGGTGGTGACGTGCGTATCGACAATGGTGATCCAGGCGTGCGCGAATCCCTGGTCGACCGCCTGCGCCGGACCCTTGCCGGCTCGAATTTCTTCGCGGATGCGCTCGAAAATCAGCACGTTGGAATCAACGCCCATACCGATGGTGAGGATGACGCCGGCAATGCCCGGCAGCGTCAGCGTGGCGTGGCTGAATCCCATGAATCCGAGCAGGATTACCAGGTTCAGGAACAAGGCCAGATCGGCATTGATGCCCGCGCCGCGGTAGTAGACCAGCATGAAAATCATGACGGCCAGCATGCCGACCACGGCAGCGATCACGCCCTGGTTGATGGAATCCGCTCCCAGCGAAGCTCCGACGGTGCGGGCCTCGAGCGGAACGATGCTGGCCGGCAGTGCGCCAGTGCGCAGCGTCAGCGAAAGATCGTCGATCTGCTGGCGGCTGAAGGTGCCCTCTATCTGCCCCTGGTCGCGGATGGGTCCCTTGATGACGGCGACATTCTTGACTCGGTCCCCGAGCACGATGGCCATGTAGCTGCCGACATGCGCGGAGGTGTAGTCGTAGAACTTTTCTCCGCCCGCGTTGGTGAGCACGAAGGTCACGCCCTGGCGGCCCGTGTCGTTGACGCCGATCGCGCTGGCGTCGCGGAAATCCTTGCCGCCGACAATCGAAACGCGCTTCAGCACAAAGTAGCGATCCGGGTTGTCACCGCCGCCGCCGTCCGGGGTGCCGCGCATGACGACATCGTCCGGGGGCAATGCGCCTGCCTGGCTGGTGGCCGCTTCCTGCTCAGTGGCATAACCTGCGGCACCGGCCTGACCGCCTTCCACTTCATGCACTTCAAGGCGCGAGGTCGACTGGATGATGTCGCGAACGCGGTCCAGGTCTTCAATGCCGGGCAGCTCGACCAGGATCTGGTTGTCGCCCAGACCATATTTCTGAATGACCGGCTCGCTGACGCCCAGCTTGTCGACGCGGTCGCGAATGGTCTCGATCGACTGATCGACCGTGCGCGACTGCAGGTCGGTGAGGACCGACGGCTTCATGGTCAGCGTCCAGCTATTGTCCGCCGCGCCGTTCACGTCGTATTCCGTACCGAAGCGGTTGGTCAGTTCGTTGCGAACATCGCTCGAATGCGCCGCGTCCGTCCCGGTGATCTTGATCATCTGCGGATTGTTTGGGTCGGGCTTGAGCACCGAGCCCACCGTGAGCCGAGCCGTCTGCAGATCCTGCTCGATGCGGGCCACCGTGTTGTCGGTTTCCGCGTTGATAGCGTCTTTCACCACGACCTGGAGGACCAGGTGCGCGCCGCCCTGCAGATCAAGTCCAAGGTGGATGCGCTGGGTGATGGCATCCTTGATGGCCTTGCCCGAAAGCCCGTGGGGAAGGCCAAAGATGCCGTACAAAAAGACCAGCAGAACGCCGATGATGGTTACAATTTTGCCGTTTAGATTCTTCTTCATAGTTTTTTCCGGCTCTCAGTGCTTGCACTGAGAAATCGTTTGGACGCAGAGCATCAGGCAAGCGCCTGGCTTCGCGTCGCTACTTGCCTTCTTCCTGGGTTGTCACGGCGGCGATTGCGCCCTTCACAACCTCAATCTTGATTCCGTCCGGCGCTACGCGCAGAACCAATGCGTCGTCCTTGATGCTCAAAATCGTACCGCGAATGCCGCCGGTGGTCGTGATCTTGTCGCCGGTCTTCAAGGATGCCAGCATCTCCGTCCAAAGCTTCTGCTTTTTCTGCTGCGGGCGAATCATCATCAGGTAGACGACGCCAATCATCAACACAGGCAGCATGAGGCTGAACCCTGATCCGCCAAATCCGAATCCAGGGCCAGCCGCCAACAACATCACTTGATTCAACACACAATTCCTTTATCTGCCGGGCTTTTGCGGCCCGACCGAAGGCGCGTTCAGCCGCAAGGCCCGCTTACCGACGAATAGATTTTTGTCTACGGGAATGGACCGGGCGAGGCTGTCGCTTTCCCCAATCCTGACAATCATGGCAATCGCTCATGGCGCGTTTTGCGCTCGCGCCGACTGCCTTTGCTTCCTGTTCGACACCGATTTTTGCTGAAATTTCCTGACCTTGATGTCGCGCTTTCCGGGTTTCGGTGCGAATTTTCGCGTCTTTCCCGCTGCTACAGCATCGCAATCAGTCTAGCAAACCCCTGAGGAAAACGAATCTCCCCGCAATCCAAAATAAGACACGCTCCCTCTCAGGACTGTCAAAAGATGCCGAAAGCAGGGGCGCTGGCGAACTTATGTCGCAGAATCGGACGCCGGGTCGGCTCCGGGTTGAGGGGCTTCCGCAGGCTGCCAGTAGCGCAGGGACGGTGAAGCACAACTGAAACAGAAATGCTGTCCGTCGCGCTCGACGAAGCGGTCAAAGTTGACCCCCTCGCCGCATTCGGCGCAGGTGACACGGCCGCCTTTGTAGCCCGGCATTTCGCGCGGAGGCAGCTCGACCGTCACCCACTGCTCGCGGAAAAGCTCTTCGTCGGCCAGCTCGCGGTAGGCCATGCTCTGCTGCTTGCCCTTGTTTTCAATGTCCGGGTAGCGCTCGCGGGCCAGTTCGCGTGAGTTTTCGAGCGCCACAATGCGGATGGCGCGGCCGGTTTCGAGGTTGAGGAAGGTAGCGGCCATCTTTCCCCAGTCGCGAAACTTGAGCGCGCGGCGGCCCAGCCGGCAGCCCGTCACCAGCCCGATGGCGTCGGTGGCGCAACGGTCGATTTCGATGAAGGTGACCAGCTTCTTGCGCTCCGCTCCGCGCGGGTCGGTGACGCCCAGACGGCGGCAGGCCAGCATCGCCATGCGCACGCCCAGGATCTGGCCGGCGCACAGGTGGCCGTGCGCGACCTCGGCCTGAACCAGCAACTCTTCGAAGGATTCCATCAGCGCTGCACCTCGTTCCTATTTTCCTACGGGAGGGCCACGTCTCTGGCTTACGGTTTGGATGCTGTTTCGGGTTCGTCATCGCCGTCTTCGATCAGGACGGCCGAGCCGACGACGAGGTCAAAGCTGACCGGATCTTTGGCGCCAGCTGGCTGGAAGCTGATGCGCAAAGGTTCCCTCTGCCATTCCGGGGCAGCGCAAACCGGCCAGACGCGGTTTGCGGTGTCGTATGCGGCCAGCTTTTTGGCCAGCACCGGCTTGCGCGTTCCCACCTGGGCAACGACGGCATAGAGGCTCTTTCCCGTCGAGGTCACACCGCAGTAGGCCGCATAGTCGCGGAACCACGCCACCTGGCTCGCCCCCGGGTCATAATCCGGCAGCTTCAGCGGCGTGACGTGGCCGCTCAGCCGGTCCACCAGGAGCCACGGCCCTCGCTGCCAGACCCAATGCCCCGCCGGGGAGGCGCCAGATTTGTCGCCGGGAAGGGCGTCATTGACGCGCAGTGCCCGCCGCACCACGAAGCTGCGGTCGGTAACGTCATGGGATTCGCCGGTGGTCCACTCGCTGACCCGGTTATCGACCAGCAGCGGCCGGGTGCGCAGTGTTTTCTCGTCCGGCCCAGCGCCGGCAGGATCGCCCGCCCGCGAATACGGCACCTGCCGAACCGCGCCCAGCACCACGACATGCGGTTTCTTGGGCGGAGCGGCGGCCAGGGCGGCGCCGCTGAGCAGCGCGAGAGCAAGAACTAGCATTTCGCGGGATGTCCGAAGCGCAAACATGACCCGCTCTGATCCTAGGCGCTACACGACTCCGTAAGAGGCAACCCGCAAACGACGCATCAGGATTTTCTGCTGGCGCGGTCCATTTTGGGAAAGACGAAGCGGCCCGATGCTAGCTGGACTGCCCTGCCTCAACCGCTCGTGCCACGCGAAAGGCAGTCGACTCTCCAAAATGCGGCCCGAGCACCTGCATGCCCACCGGCAGTCCGCCCGACGTTGTCCCGCACGGGACGGTCACGCCGCAGATGCCTGCCAGGCTGGCCGTAACGGTGTAGATGTCCGCGAGATACATAGCCAGCGGATCGTCCGTCTTTTCCCCCAGCTTGAACGCAGCCGTAGGCGCGGTGGGTGTCACGATTGCGTCCACTTCCCCAAACGCGGTCATGAATTCCTCGGCCAGGACGCGGCGCACCTGCTGCGCCTTCTTGTAATACGCGTCGTAATACCCGGCGCTGAGAGCGTAGGTGCCGAGCAGGATGCGGCGCTTGACCTCGGCACCAAACCCCTCCTCGCGCGAAAGCCGGTACATCGACGAAAGATTGGTCGCCTTGGCGGACCGATGGCCATAGCGTACGCCGTCAAAGCGAGCCAGGTTGGCGCTGGCCTCGGCCGTCGCCACCAGGTAATAGACGGGGATGGCGTAGCCGGTGTGTTTGAGGCTGATGGGCTTGATTTCGCATCCGGCGTTGCGCAGCACTTCAATGCCCGATTCAACGGCAGCCCGCACTTCCGGGTCCAGGCCCTCGGCAAAGTACTCCGCGGGAATGCCGATTCGCAGCCCCTTGACGTCCTTATCGGACTCGGCAGCATAATCGGGAACCGGAAGCTGCGAGCTGGTCGCATCGTTCCGATCGGCTCCGGCAATGACGCCCAGCACCTCCGCGGCATCGCGCACATTCGCGGCAAACGGCCCTACCCGGTCGAGCGACGAGGCAAACGCAATCAGCCCGTAGCGCGAAACCCGTCCATAGGTGGGCAGCACGCCGACCACGCCGCAAAAACTGGCGGGCTGGCGAATGGAGCCGCCGGTGTCGGTGCCCAGGGTCGCGACGGCAAGGTTGGCCGCCACCGCCGCTGCCGATCCGCCGCTTGAACCGCCAGGAACGCGCTCCGGGTCGACCGGGTTACGCACCGGGCCGTACGCCGAATTTTCGTTCGACGAGCCCATGGCAAACTCATCGCAGTTGAGCTTGCCCAGCAGAACGGCGCCGGCAGCTTTCAATTTCGCAACGGAAGTCGCGTCGTAGGGCGGCTCGTAGCCTTTCAGGATGGCGGACCCGGCCGTCGCCGTCGTCCCCTGCATCACCAGCACGTCCTTGATGGCGATCGGAATCCCGGCCAGCGGAGGCAGCGCATCGCCTCGCGCGGCCGCAGCATCGATCGCGCCCGCTTGCTCCAGGGCCTGCTCGCGAGTGAGCGACAGGTAGACGTTCAGCAGAGGATTGTGCGCTGCGATGCGCGCGTAATAGCTCTCGGCCAGATCCGTGGCCTTGGTCGTGCCGGATACGATTCCAGCGCGCAGCGAGGCGAGGGTGGCCGGCTTTTCGACCAGGGTTTCCGTGCTCACGATTGTCTCCGTCATTCCACCACTCGTCCCTACCGCTCGATGACCTTGGGAGTTTTGAAGAATGCGCCATCGGTTTCGGGCGCTTCTTCCATCACTCGGGCGCGATCGAGCGACGGCCGCAGCCCATCGACGCGCAGGGCGGCGCCGTGACCCAGGTCAGCCGCTGAACCAAGATCGAGCAGATCGCTGACTTGCGCCATGGGCTCGATGCCGCTGGTATCCAGCTCATTCAACTGCGCCACATAGCCCAGAATGGCGTTCAGGTCGCGCTGCATGCGCGGCTTTTCTTCGGCATCCAGGTCCAGGTTGGCCAGCTCGGCCACCCGCTCCACTTCTTCGATTGAAACCACGTTGGCGCTCATAGCGCATGCCCTCACAGGTTGCTCACTCCAAGTATAAGTGGCGAAGATGAAGGCAAGCCGAGCCCCGCGATGCCTAAAACTTGCGCGACCACTCCTTCGGCCAGCGCTCCACGATCACCTTCTTGTCGGTAAAGAACTCGACGGCGTCGCGTCCC
>CAILBQ010000372.1 GCA_903832475.1 uncultured Acidobacteriota bacterium
ACGGTAGGAAATGGCGGACCCTGACGCTCCGCGACGGCTTGCAATCGCTCGATCTTGGCGTCGTTGCCCAATCGCAAGGCTCCATCTGGATTGCCTATCGCGACGCCCTCGGCATGACCCGCCTGCAGGGGCCTGAACTGACACCGGTGCACGTTTCTATGCAAAACGGTCTTCACTCCAACCAGATTTACGCCATTGCTCCGGATCACAAAGGTCGGCTCTGGATCAGCACAGATGCGGGCGTCGACGTCCTCGAGAATGCAAAATGGAAACACCTGGGCAGTGAAGACGGGCTCATCTGGAATGACACCGACTCTCTCGCCCTGCATGTCGATTCCGACGACAACGTCTGGATCGGCACATCAGCCGGCCTGTCCAAATTTGCCCAGCCAGAATTCGCGCTACCTGAGCAGTCTCCCCCTATCGTTCTCACCTCCATCACGGGGACATCTCACAATTGGCAACCGGGTGACGAGCCCGCTCTCCCTTATTCTCAACGGTCGCTATCCATCCAGTTCGCAGCTCTCAGTTATGAATCGGCTTCCGCCATGCGCTTCCGCTATCGGCTCGCCGGGTTCGAAGACAAGTGGACGGAAACCAACGAACGAAATGTACGATTCGCTGCGCTGCCCCCAGGCCACTACGTCTTCGAAATCACTACCGCCGGACCGAACGGATTGTGGAATCCCCAGCCCGCGCGATTCGTCTTTTCCATCCAGTCTCCCTGGTGGCTGTCTTGGTGGTTCCTTGGCTCCTCTCTCCTGCTGACTCTTCTCATCGGCGTTGCCGTTGTTCAACTGCGCATACGAGTGCTGGAGAAGCAGAAAAAAGGCCTGGAAAAACAGGTAGCCGATCGAACCGCCGAACTGGTCTCCAGTCATCAGCAACTGGAAGAGATTGCTTACTACGACGTCTTGACCAACACCCCAAATCGCCGCATGTTTGTTGGCGAATTGCGGCGCCGTTTGTCAGATGGCCAGCATCCCGGCCCTTTCACTCTTCTCCTCATCGACCTCGACTTCTTCAAGCAGGTCAACGACCGATTTGGCCATGACGCAGGCGATGCCGTTCTGATCGAATCTGCATCTCGTCTCAAACACGAAGTTCGAGATTCAGATTGCGTTGCCAGACTGGGAGGCGACGAATTCGCCATCCTCCTCTTCTCCCCGCTCGATGCCGCTAACGTAGAAGCAATCTGTCATCGCATTCTCAAGAGCCTGGCTGTTCCCATCCGTCATAAACACCTGAAACTCCAGATCGGCTGCAGCATCGGCATCGCCCGGTTTCCTCTCGATGGACCAACTCAGGAAGCACTCTACAAGTCCGCCGATACTGCGCTCTATCAATCCAAGCAAAACGGCCGAAACACCTTCTGCTGGCACAAGCATCAGGAACTCGCCAACTCTACACTTCCAACCATCGAGCGCGATCTTCAGACGTATCTCGAAGAGGAAACAATCGGTGTCGCATTCCAGCCCATCTACTCCGTCAACCCAAGGCAGATCGTCGGGTTTGAGGCATTGGCTCGCTGGTCCCATCCTGAACGCGGCGACGTGTCTCCTGGCATCTTCATCCCTATCGCGGAACAGACCGGCCTCATCCAGAAGTTAAGCGCCAAAATCCTCGAATCCGCTTGCCGCCAAATGGCCACATGGAATGCCTTGTGGGCCACCAACCACGTCGTCAGCGTCAATATCTCCATCCGGCAGTTCTCAAATCCGGCCTTGCTTCCCTCCATCCTGCAGAGCCTCGAAGATACCGGCCTTCCAGCCAAAAATCTTCATCTGGAAATCACCGAATCGGTCCTTCTCCTCGATGACGCACTCGTCGAAAGCACACTCGTCGAAGCTCGTGAACACGGCATTGGCATTTCTCTCGATGACTTTGGAACCGGTTACAGTTCTCTCAGCTACTTGTTGAATCTCTCCGTCGATGAACTCAAGATCGATCAGAGCTTCATTCAAGGCCTCGAATACGATCGCCGCAAAGTAGAACTTGTCCGTACCGTCTTGACCCTTGGCAGAACCTTGGGCAAGCGAGTCATTGCCGAAGGCGTCGAAACGTTGGAGCAGATGGAAATCTTGCGCAGTCTAGGCTGCGAATACGTCCAGGGCTACCTGCTCTCCAAACCTCTCTCGATCGACTCAGTCGAAGCTTTGCATCGCCGTCAGACTTTGCACGAACACGAGAAGACTGCCAACCAGGACCTGACGACCCTTCGCCTGTCCAAGTCGCTCGCTCCCAGGCACCTGATGTAACGCGCATCTCCGCCATCGTCAAACTTTGAAACTGACACCGATTCACATCAGGCTCAATTTCCCGAATCGCGAAGTCTGCGGGCGAATAAGAAGCGAATATACTGGGTCTGTGCAGGATCTCTGCCCCTGCCGCAATCATGTCTGCACACAGTCCTCAAATCGCCGTACTCGAACCTGCTGAAGTCGCGGCTCGTAAGATCGTGCACGTCGATATGGACGCGTTCTACGCCTCGGTAGAGCAGCGCGATGATCCGCAACTGCGCGGGAAGCCCGTCGTCGTCGCTTGGCTGGGCAATCGTTCCGTCGTCTGCGCCGCTTCTTATGAAGCGCGTCGCTACGGCATACGATCGGCTATGCCGGCTGTAAGTGCTCACCGCTTATGCCCCGAGGCGATCTTTGTTCCCCCTGACTTCCCTCGTTACAAAGCGGTGTCCTCTGCTGTACGCGCCATCTTTCAGCGTTACACCGATCTCATCGAACCGCTCTCCCTCGATGAAGCCTACCTCGATGTTACCGAGAACAATCTTCAACTGCTCACCGCAACCCGCGTCGCAAAAATGATCCGTGAACAGATTCGCGACGAGTTAAACCTCACCGCCTCCGCCGGCGTCGCGCCCAACAAATTCCTGGCCAAGATCGCTTCGGACTGGAAGAAGCCCAACGGCCTCTTCGTAATCCAGCCGCACGAAGTTCATGACTTTCTTCTTCCCTTGCCCGTGGGTCGAATTCCTGGCGTAGGCAAGGTCACCGAGCAGCGGATGAAATCTCTCGGCATCGCCACCGTAGGCGACCTCTATTCTCGTGACCTGCCGGCTCTCGAAGATAACTTCGGAAGCTACGGCCACCGTCTCTACGAGCTCGCACGCGGCATCGATAACTCTCCAGTAGTTTCCAATCGAGTTAGCAAATCCATCTCGGCTGAAGATACTTTCCCTGTAGATCTCCCCCTTGCAGACACCGAGCCAAAGATAAGACTTCTTGCAGAGAAAGTCTGGAAATCTTCCCAGGGCAATGCGCGCGCCGCCAGAACTGTCGTGCTCAAGTTGAAAACAAAGGAATTCGCGTGCCTCACGCGAAGCCTCACCCCAACGACCCCTCCAGCATCCAGCGAAGAGCTTGCAGCAATAGCTCTTGCCTTGCGCGAACGTGTTGACTTGGGACCGGCGCAGCTATTCCGCTTGGTCGGGATCGGACTCAGCAACTTTCAGCATCCAGAATCCCCGGACTCCCCGCTTTTTTCCGATCCCTTGCTCAAAAGCTAAGCTGCCTCCAAACGCAGGCAATCTGCCATAGTCCAAACCTAGAACTCGACCCGCGCCGAAAACTGCGCCAGCCTCTTGTTCGTCAGCAGCACAGTCGCCTGCCCAAAGTTCTGCGGATTGTCCAGCGTTGCACTGATCGAGTGCGAATCGAAGCGAACGCTATTGGTGATGTTGAACATCTCCCATCGAAATTGCAACTTTGCCTTCTCCGTGATGTGGAACTCCTTATCAAGTCCACTATCCCAGGCAAAATATCCGTCTCCGCGCAGCGGATTACGCGTGCCCGAGTCTCCAGGCAGCGCGTGCCCAAATGCATTGAAAACAGCCGCCGGATCAGCAAAGCGTTGTGTCAAAGAGCCCCGTGACGCAGCGTGCGAAGAGATCGGCGCCACCTGGCTGGCCCATCCCTCGATATCCCAGTTCGTCGGGTAGTAAGCGCCATTGTCCAACAGGAAAGGAAATCCGCTGGTCCATCGAACAATCCCCGTCAGTTGCCAACCGCCGACCAACTCATCTTGCAGGCGCGTCGCAGAAGGAAGGAACCTCTTACCGCGCCCCACAGGGATCGTCCAGATATAGTTCGAATTGATCTGGTGCGTAGCGTCGTAATCCGAAATGCCATACAGTTGATTCGGCATCCACGTATTCAGAATCTGCGCGTAATTGGTGGCGCCCGACGTATTCAGCCGCTCCGATTGCGACGTGATATCCATCGACTTCGAATACGTATAGTTCACGTCCGCCTGCAGGCCCGCCCCCAGGCGCTGACGGTATACCACCTCGAGCGCATGGTAGTTTGAAAACCCGATCGATCTCCACGAATACAACGCGGAATATTGATCGTGATAGAAGCGGTACGAAGGATAGGTCTGGTTAGGATTGATCCCCGCGCCGCTCAGCGAATCAGGAACGTCCAGCTCATACAACGCGTAAGTCTCGTTGTACACATTCTGCTGAAATAGTTGATACACGTTCTGCGTAGCCGAGACAGGTCCAGCGCCAAGTCCCAGGTCGACATTGTTGAGCGCTGCAAACACTTGCTGAAAATAAGGAATGTTGGTGATAGAACTCACCGGCGCCCCTGCGCGCGACAGCGTCGCAAGTTGGCGTGCTGCCTGGAAATATGTGCTGCCCGCGGCCGACAGGTTCAACGGCATCGCCACGTCTTCCTGTGCCAGTAGTCGATGCGCCAGACGCCCCACATAGGAGACCTCCAGCGAAGAACCGTTGTTCAACTCCCGCGCAATCGAGAAATCAATCAAGTGCGAGTAAGGCGTCTTGATTGCCGAATCCAAGCCCCAGCTGATTGCAAATTGATTAGATGATGGCGTCGCCGGAAACCCTCCCGCAGGCGCAGCCGGAAGCAGGCCCGCAGGGATCGAAGTAAGGCTGGTGAATCGCGGCGCAGTCCCGATGTAAACCGATCCAGGAGGGTTCGAAAGATCGGAAGAAAGACCATACGACCCATTGGTATCGAAGGTATTCACCGTGGCCGCGCCGAAATGATCGAACACCAGCGAATAGCCTCCACGGATACTCGTCTTCCCGCTCCCAAGCAGACTGTGAAAGATTCCCGAGTCCGGCGTCGGCGAATACGCAAACGCCACACGAGGACCCAGATCCAGCGTATCCGGCTTCCAGAAATCTGGCCGATGGTTATAGCGTCCATCCAGATTGAACGACAGCTCCCCAACGTTTGAGGCCGCCCCTCCTGCCGCTCCCTGTTGCCCGCTCGCCTGGTAGTAGGAAGTCAACGAATACGGCACGCAGGTCGCGCCCGAAAGCACGCAGGTTCCGACTTGTGTGCCAGTCTTTTCCGCCGGCGCCTGCAGATACGAATAGCGAAGCCCATAGGTGAGCGTGAGGTTCTTCAACGCCTGCCACGTATCCTGCAGATAAAATTCGCTCTCCTTCCAGCCATAGTCTCGCTTGACCGGCGCCCCAACCACCAGGGGCGTTCCCTGCTTGTTGTAGTTGTAGATCGCGTCTCCTTCTGTAACGATGCCGACCAGCCCCAGCAATGCGGAGTTATATTCATTCCCGTAGTTCGAAA
>CAILBQ010000373.1 GCA_903832475.1 uncultured Acidobacteriota bacterium
CGCTCCCCTTGCCGTCTTCCTCGCCGGACCCGGCGCCGACTACATCACCGGCCAGGTCATTGCCGTGCTTCCGAATGGAAATCTTGTCGTCGAGGCAGGACGCCAGATCTTCATGAATAATCAACACGAAAATGTGACAGTGCGCGGAATGATTCGCTCCGGGGACATCGGACCAAATAATACGGTTCAATCATCATCTCTAAGCAACCTCGAGATCGAGATGAAGGGCAAAGGCATAATTTCAGACGGTGTACGTCCTCCAAATTTCCTCACCAGGGCGGTCCTATGGCTATTGAACTTCTAACCAGAAGTCGGCGAGTAATTAGCCGAGACAATCCTGGTCAGCATGCTTTCCGAATCGGTATATTCATTCTTTTGTATGTGCTATTTTCGTCATCTGTCTGCGCTTCCGACGTGGACCGCAGAGTGTTAATTCGCGATGTGACTCAGATCCAGGGTGTAAGAGAAAATCAGCTCGTAGGCTACGGGCTTGTAATAGGCTTGACACGCACAGGAGACACGCAACAGACGTTTTTCACGGTCCAGACCCTGGCGAATTCACTGCAACGGATGGGAGTTCAAATTGCGCCAGGTGTCGTAGTAGTCAAGAATGTCGCTGCTGTATTTGTAACTGCATCGCTGCCGGCATTCGCTCGGCCGGGAATGAAAATTGATGTCACAGTATCTTCAGTTGGGGATGCGAAGAGCATCCAGGGTGGTGTGCTCCTACTGACGTCCCTCCGGGCAGCCAATGGGCAAGTGTATGCGGAGGCTCAAGGGCCCTTGGTCATTGGCGGCTATACCGAGGGCGCGGTGGGCAACACCAAGACCGTCAATCATCTGACGGTTGGGCGCATCGCAGAGGGTGCTGTAGTGGAACGCGATGCGGCCGTAGACCTCAGCACTTTCCATACTGTTTCACTGCTGCTCCTGAATCCGGACTTTACGGCTGCACGAGATGTGGCGGACACAGTCAACAAGGAGTTCAACAAGCCTATAGCAACAGCCATCGACAGTCGACGAATCGATGTAGATGTTGCTTCAAGCGGAACGCTTTCAGTCCCGGTCTTGATTTCCCGGTTACAAAATCTTTCTATCAGCTTCCATTCACCAGCCAAGGTGGTGGTGAACGAACGCACTGGCACGATCGTCATGGGCGGAGACGTCCGGCTGTCTCCAGTATCTGTGATTCACGGTAGCTTGACGATTGACGTGCAAACGCAACACGTGGTCGTACAGCCAACTCCCTTATCGAACGGCAAAACAGAAGTGGTGACTGAGACAAAAGTTAGTGTGAACGATGCGCCGGCTCAGTCGATTCAACTCGAGGAGGGCGCAAATGTCGATGAACTGATCAAAGGTTTACACGCGATCGGCGCAACTTCGCATGACATAATTTCGATCCTGCAGGCAATAAAATCCGCTGGTGGCCTGCAGGCTGATCTGGAGGTGATGTAATGTCAAATTCTGTAGCATATGTCGGCGCTGCAGGTCCAGTTCTGAACCCTCTCGCTCCTAGAGTGAGTCAGGCAAATTCTGCGGCGACGCAGAATAGCAAGATCGAGAAATCTGCGAAAGACTTC
>CAILBQ010000374.1 GCA_903832475.1 uncultured Acidobacteriota bacterium
GGAGGCCGGGGTGACATCGGGCGGATTCCGGCGGCTTGGCGTCGTTCAGCCGCCGGAAGATAACATCGCCGCCTTGGCCGGCCACGGTAGGTGCTCCACCTCGGGCGCTGTTTAATTGGCCGGAGGAATTGGCCCGGCGGCATAAAGGGTAACCGCAATGATATATCAGAGAAGAGTAACTTAGCGGGGCCAAGGCCAGGAGGGTCCGGCCGGCAAAATCAAGCCGAAGGACGCGCGGGGGGGTATGAATCCATTCTTGCGTCGAGATCATGGAGAGAGAGCCTTTTCGCTTTCGTGGCCAACCTCAGACTTTTTCTCCAACGCAATTCAGGCCGGGTGATCTGGCTGGCTTATGGGCTGACGGTGGCGTTGTTCCTCCTGAAGTGCACGCAGTTCTATCTGCCGGGCAAAGGATTTACCTACCTGGTCATGTTCGGGGACAAGGACAGCGCGCGGTTCATCCCCCAACTGCGCGCGGTGAACCATTATGAGCTGGAGAATTCGGCGGGCTACGACGGCGCCTACTATGCCCAGATCGCGATGCAGCCGAATCTGTCGGATCCGGCGCTCAAACGGGGCGTGGACAACCTGGCCTACCGGGCGCGGCGGATCCTGTTCTGCTGGACGGCCTATGGCCTGGCGCTGGGAAATCCGGGCCTGGCGCTGCAGATCTACGCGGTGCAGAACATTGTGTGCTGGCTCCTGCTGGCGGGGTTGCTGCTGCGTTGGTTTCCGGCGACGAGCTGGCAGAATTACCTCCGGTGGTGCGCGGTGATGTTTTGTTACGGGCTGTGCTTCAGCCTGCGCGGCTCACTGGTCGACGGGCCGAGTCTGTTGCTGATCGCCTGCGGCGTGGCGCTGCTGGAGACCGGGCGGCCGTGGTGGTCCGCGATTGTGCTGGGAATTTCAGGCCTGGGTAAGGAGACGAATATCCTCGGCGGGGCCGCGCTGGCCTATCCCGAACGCAACACGGGCCGGGCGTGGGCCAAGGTGGCCTTGCGCGGCTTGATGGTGGTTTTGCCGATCATGCTCTGGCTGCTGGTGATCCGGCGCTGGCTGGGGCCGAGCGATGACCTTGGCATCCGCAACTTCACGGTCCCGCTGGCCTCCTACTGGCAGAAGTGGTTTGATACGATCACGGAGCTGGTCGCGGAGGGGCCGGGTTCCTTTGCCCGCTCGAGCCTGCTCATGCTGGTGTCGCTCACGACGCAGTTCCTGTTTTTTGCGTTCCACCGGAAGTTGGAAAATCCCTGGTGGCGCATTGCCGCGGTCTACTCGTTGATGATGATCTTCCTGGGGGAAGCGGTGTGGGAAGGTTACCCGGGCGCGGCCTCGCGGGTGCTCCTGCCGATGACGCTGGCCTTCAACGTCCTGGTGCCGCGGGGCCGGCGCTGGTGGCTGGTGCTGCTGCTGGGAAACCTCACCGTCTTTGCCTCGCAGGACATGCTTCGTGCGGCCGGCTCGGAAAGCTACGAGGTCAAGGGCGAGCGCAGCCTGAGCATGGTGAGCGAGACCGGCCGGCTGGTGGAGGCGGTGTTCGATGACAAGTGGTACCCGTCGGAGCGTTCGAACCTGGAGTACTGGCGCTGGAGCAACGGGCCGGCGACGCTGACCCTGCGCAACCCGCATCCTTTCCCCATCCTGGTGACGGTTTCATTCGGCGTGCGCACGAAGGACCAGCGGACCGTCGGGCTTTGGGAAGGCACCTATGCACGCTGGGAACGAAAACTGGCGGCCGGCGAAATGAGGGAGGTCAAGGTGCGCAACATGCGGCTGGAACCGGGCGACACGCTGTGGCGTTTTGAAACGGATTCACCCGGAGCCTATCCCGACAGCAATGATCGCCGGCGCCTGGCTTTCAGCCTGCGCGACCTTACCATCAC
>CAILBQ010000375.1 GCA_903832475.1 uncultured Acidobacteriota bacterium
GCCGCATCCATGATCTGGAGCAGTTGTCCGTCCTTTCGCAGGAGGCTGGCCAGCCGTTGCTGCTTCTCCGCGTCGGAATTCGGGACGGCGGTAGAACCTGGCAAGTGGGAATTCATGGCTGTTCGCCTTCAGGATAAGGGATCAATCGGTTGAGCGCTATGGAGCAGCGAAACCACGGATTCGGCAGCCGCTACCTCGATCCCCGGGCGGCCTCGATAGGCGATGCTCACCACCGTGATGTCATCTACCTGGCCAAAGCGGCTGGCCGCTTCGGCGATGTCTACTGCCGGCTGTTGGCTTAATTCCTGGGTTCGATCAAAGCCGAGGAGGTGTCCGGTTTTGTCCTGCGCTTCAATGACGCCGTCGGAAAGAAAGGTAAGGAAGTCGCCGGGCGCGAGCCTGAAACGGGCAACCTCGTAAGTAGCTCCGCCCATTACGCCCAGAGGCAGGGCCCCAGGCAGTTCCAATTCCTGGCCGCTGCAATAAGGCGCCGGATGGCCCGCGTTGGCGATAAGCAACTCGCCCGCCGCTGAAATGCGTGCGCAAAGGCAAGTCGTAAAGCTGGCCTGCGAACGTCCCGTCATGCGCTCATTCAAGGTCGCCAGCAGTTGTCCAGGCCCGGCACCGTGAGCTACCTCGGTGCGCACGGCGCCCACCAGCATGGAAACCATCATGGCCGCCGGCAGGCCCTTGCCTGCAACGTCTCCGATTACGACCAGCAGGTCGCCGTTGCCCACCGGCAGGATCTGAAAGAAGTCTCCGCCAACAATCTCGGCGGGGCTGTAAACGCAGTCGATCTCGAAGCCGGCGACGTGCGGAATCGCTTCCGGCAGCAGCACCTGCTGCACCTGCCTGGCTGCTTCCAGCGCGCCTTCCCAGCGCTCCTCTCTTCGTCGCGCAATGGTGAAGCGGCGGATCAGGAAAGCGAGCATGGCGAACAGGAACAGCAATTCTGCCAGCACTGAAGGGTGCATGGTGTAGGGCGAGGTGACAAATGGAATTTCAAAGAATCGCGTATCCACCCGGAAGCCGAACTGGTCGATCGCGATCAGAACGTTGTCGGCGATGTAGAGACCCTGCACCAGGAAGACCGGAACCAGCAGCAGGCGCGCAGTTGGGTTGTGCCGCGATGCGCGATGCGCCAGTGTAATCAGCATCCAGATGGACGACGGCAGCAGGAACAACACGGTCAACAGTGCGGACACCGGCACCGAAAGCCAGCCCGGCCAATAAAACACGTTGAAAAATGTGCTGACCAGCGCCATGCCCAGCAGGATATTGAGAAGGATGCCCTGGCGAATCTTCAGCACTTTGGTCAGAAATAGAAGCAGAGCTCCCTGCGCGATCGCCACCATGCCGCTGTCCAGAAAGTCAAAGACCGGGATTGAGGGAAATGCGTAGACCTCCTTGGTGATATTCAGCGCGGAGTCGGTCGCCTTGGCCATCAAGAGGATGGCGAACCATAGATACTCCCGTTCGGTAGGCCGGAAAAAATAAAGTCCAGCAATGGTTAAACTTACGATAAAGGCGGCAATCGTATACGTGTATAGGTCCACAAAAAGCAGTCGCCGGCTTCGTTCATGGAAGTTCGTTTCCGCGGAGGTCAACTGCGCATTGCCCACGAGGTGACCGCCAATCTGGGGTCCGCCGCCCAGATAAGACGCCCAGATCGGCGAATGCCACACGCGCAGCGCCACGTGGATCACCCTGGGTTCGGACTTTCCGGACAGCCGGGGAATGGCAAAGTCGTGATAATTCCAAGCCGCGCGAGGAGCCAGGTTCGGTGGCATCCGGCCAAATCCACCCTCGAGCTTCCCATCGATAAAGACGCGGTATGTAGTCAAGGTCGGTCCCAGTTGCAACACCAGGGGCTCTGAATCCGACGGGACCGTGATCGCAAAGCGGTACCAGCCGAACCCGCTCATCCCCGGATAACCTTGCTCCGACCAGGGCTTGTCGCTTCGGAGCAAAGGCCATGCGGAGTCGTCGAAATCGGGGCGAGCCCAGCCTTTCGCCCCGTCGGGATCGTCCCCGGGCTGGAAACGCCATAAACCGTCCAGCGATGCCATCGGCTGCCGGTCCCGTTCGATGTCGAATATAGCCGGAGTCTCTCCCTGAGGGTGCTGCAACGGCAGTTGCGCGTGTCCCGTAACTTCCACCGTTACAACGGCAAGCAAGAGGATCGACCAGGTTGTCCAGCGACGGCGTGTTCGAGAATTGGGCATCGTTAGGGAAGATCAGGCAACGTTCAGACCAGAAATGCTAAACCCATGGGCTCAAAAGGCAACTTCGAACCTGGGAATTGGATTCTTCTACCCGTAGAAAGAAATCAGGCCCGGATGAGCAGTCGTGAGGCTGCTCTTGATGCTACTGTACGGAAGTCCGTTTGTCTTTGGAATGTGCGCTTTCAAGCCGCATCAGAAAGGATGGTTCCTTTGAAGACTTCAAAATATCCCTCAAAGCTCTTGGTCAGTGCCGGAATGGCCTTTCTGGCCGGTAGTGTACTTCTGGCCGCGAGCCGGCTCTATGCCCAGGCGCCCTGTGAGGCGGCCAGTTCTAAGACGCCCCAACTGGTGTGGGTCGACACGGACATTGGAGACGACATCGATGACGCCTTTGCCCTGGGCCTCATCTTTCGAAGCCCAGAACTCAAAGTGCTCGGCATATCAACCGCCTTCGGAGACACCGAACTGCGCGCCCGCCTCACCGACCGCTTTCTGGCCGCGATCGGCGAGCAGGGAATTCCCGTGACCGCGGGAGTGCATACGGAGACAGACAACGTCATGACCCAGGCCGCTTACGCCCGGCAGTTTCCGGCGCGAAAACATGCCGACGGCGTGGAAGCGCTGCTCGCCCAGATCCGTCTTCATCCGGGAAAGATTACGCTCATTGCGATCGGGCCACTGTTCAATGTGGGAGCAACCATAGACCGCGACCCTGCGACCTTCAAGAAACTTTGTCGCGTGGTGATGATGGGCGGTTCGATTGATCGGGGCTACGACGGCGCCAACGGCGAAATCCGGCCTGCGGATGCCGAGTGGAATATTGATCGCGATCCGAAAGATGCGGCGAAACTGTTTGCCGCCGGGGTTCCTATCGACATGGCGCCGCTCGATTCAACCCAGATCCATCTCGATTCCGCCCAGCGAGAAGCCATTTTTACAGCCGCCAATCCTCTCGCCGACCAACTCACCCTGCTTTATCACCAGTGGGTGGCTCATTCCGGGAATCACTCGCAGACTCCCACACTTTTCGATCCAGTCGCGGCTGCGTATACCTTCCAGCCGGGCCTATGTCCCATGCAGCCGATACGCATTGAGGCTGATGACAAAGGGTTTACGCGCAGAGTGGAAGGCAAGCCCAATGCCGGTGTATGTCTCAAGTCCGATGAGGCCGGCTTTCGTGCTCTTCTCATGCATTCGCTGACTTCGCCTGTTCTCAAAAGCGCAAAAAACAAGAGCGTGCCCGGGTCCCAGAAGTAAATTTGCTTGGAATGCACCCATTTTCTGGGGCCAATCGGCAAAATCTCACCATCACAGGTCTCTGGGGGTGAGGAACCATTGACCTCCGCTCTGGTTCTTGCTATCTTTAAAAGGTTCCACAAGAGCAGGATCACGTGTGTGCTGTAATCGTGACTCTGCAAAGCGGTCCTCATGCCGGATTCAGGGTAAGCAGTTCTTACCCAGGCACGACGAGAGGCCGACTGGGGTATGGCGAAACTGGCCTCCCAATTCAGTCCTGAAGTAGCCCGATCTTGTGCGGGCGGGACTTGTCGCTACGGTGCCTGCGACACCCTCCACCTGGGAGGATTATGCAGGCCGAAACCGCGGAAACGGAATCAACCTCCGGCTGAATGAGCACAGGAGCGTATGGTCACCGTCCCGGTTTTCGTCTGGGATTGGTACGAAGGCAGACGCGAAGCAGTGAATTTGGCTTCCGTGCGCTTGCGCCCTGAACTTTGGGCAGGCCCACGCTGAAGCAAAACCGCTGCGCGCCCATGCCAAAACGAGTTTGAGTAGTCGTTGCAAGGAGTTGCGGTTTGCCTACATTCAATCAGCTGGTTCGCAAGGGGCGCACGGCGCCACGGTACAAGACAGCCTCTCCCGCACTGCAGGCCTCGCCGCAGCGTCGCGGAGTTTGCACCCGCGTTTACACTCAGACCCCCAAGAAGCCGAACTCCGCGTTGCGCAAAGTCGCCCGCGTTCGCCTTACTAATGGGATCGAAGTGACGACTTATATTCCCGGCATTGGCCACAACCTGCAGGAGCACTCGATTGTGCTCATCCGCGGCGGCCGTGTGAAAGATCTCCCGGGTGTTCGCTATCACGTAGTGCGCGGCACGCTCGATTCCGTCGGCGTCGCCAACCGCAAGCAGAGCCGGTCCAAGTACGGCGCCAAGCGCGGCAAAGCTGGCGCGGCGCCTGCCAAGGGCGGCAAGGGCAAGAAGTAGTTTCTTGAGCTGGCAAGTCGCTCGATAAGTTTTTGGCCCGAGAGGGCCGATCAAAAGCCCGGAAGGGCGAGGATTTTGGAACATGCCTAGAAAAGGTCACATTGCAAAGCGGGAAGTAGCGCCGGATCCGGTCTACGGTTCGACCCTGGTCACCAAGTTTGTGAACTCGTTGATGTGGGGCGGCAAGAAGTCGACTGCCCAGGGCATCTTCTACACCTCGATGACCAACCTCGAGCAGCGTGGCGGGGACGAAGCGTTGAAGCTGTTCAAGCGCGCGGTCGAGAATTGCAAGCCATTGCTTGAAGTGAAGTCTCGCCGTGTGGGCGGCGCCAA
>CAILBQ010000376.1 GCA_903832475.1 uncultured Acidobacteriota bacterium
ACGGTGGAGAATTGCAGGGCGTGGAGGCCGAGGTGGCGGGCGGCTTCGATGTTGATCAGCTTATCGTCGAGGAAGAGGGTTTCTTCGGGGGCGGTGCCAAGTCTTTCAAGGAGCAGGTGGTAGATTTCCGGTTCGGGCTTGGCCAAGTTGTGCTGGTAGCTCCAGATGAGGACGTCGAAGTCGTTGAGCCAGGGGAAGGCGGCTTCGAGCGAGACCAGGACGGTGTCTCCCATGTTGGAGAGGATGGCGGTTTTGAGGCCGCGGCGGCGCAGCGTCTGCTGCCAGGCGAGCATGGCGGGGTTGGTGGTGGTCCAGAGGGTGGCGTCGACCGAGTTGAGGCGGCTGATCTGCTGCGGGGTGAGGTCGAGGCGGGCGTCGGAGACGAATTTTTCCCAGTAGGCCTGGCCGGTGAGTTCTCCGCGATCGTAGGCGTGGCGATCGGCCCAGTAGAAGCGCTCGAATTCGTCGTGGGGCAGGCCGGTGATGTCCTTGAGCTGCTGGTGAGCCTGGGGCTCGGGCGGGCCGCTAAGGACCATGCCGTAGTCGAATGCCACTGCGCGCAACGCCAATTCGCTGTCCTCCGGGAGGCCGGTGTATGGTGACGAAAACGGGCCTGCTCCTATTGTGCCTTGCGGGATTGGGCGGCTGGCTGGGAAATGGCGGGTGCGGGTGGGAGTGACGGAGAGGGATGAAGTTTTCTGAGCGGACGGGATGGAATACGGAGGAGAGCGAGCTGGCGCGGGCGCATCGCGAGCGGGTGGCGAGCGGGGCGGGGCTTCCGGGGCATCCGGATTTGTTGGACCTGACGGCTTCGAATCCGACGCGGTGCGGGTTTTCGTATGACGAGGATTGGCTGGGGCCGCTGGCGGGTTCGGGAGTGGGGGCGGGGGCGCTGGAGTACGACCCCCAGCCGCTGGGGCTGCCTTCGGCGCGGGAGGCGGTGGTGCGCTACTACCGCGAGCATGGGGTCGAGGGCGGGAACGAGCGCGGGACGGGAGTTGCCGCGGGGCGAGTGCTGCTGACCACCAGCACCAGCGAGGCGTATGGGTACCTGTTCAAGCTGCTTTGCAATGCCGGGGATGAGGTGATTGTGCCGCAGCCATCTTACCCGTTGTTTGATTTTCTGGCGGATCTGGAGATGGTGCGGATTGTGGCTGCTCCGCTGATCTATGACCATGGATGGCAGCTGGATCTGGAGGGGTTGCGGCAGAGGATTACGGCGCGGACGCGCGCGGTGGTGCTGGTGCATCCCAACAATCCCACGGGGCACTTTACGAAGGTCGATGAGGCGAGGGAGCTGGCGGCGCTTTGCCGGGAGCATGGGCTGGCGCTGATTGTGGATGAGGTTTTTCTGGACTATGGGTTTGGGGTGGGGGCGGCGGCGACGGATTCGGATGGGATGGCGGCGTCGGGTTTGATGGGTTTTGGGGATGCTTCGAGCTTTGCCGGGCGAGGGCTCGATGTGCTGACGTTTGTGGTGAGCGGGATCAGCAAGATATGTGGGCTGCCGCAGATGAAGGTGGCGTGGCTGGTGGCCTCGGGGCCAGGGGCGGAGGAGGCGATGGCGCGGCTCGAGGTGGTGGCGGATACGTATCTTTCGATGAATGCTCCGATGCAGGCGGCGCTGCCGGTTTGGCTGCCTTGGCGGAGGGGGATTCAGAGGCAGATTCGCGAGCGGACGGGGCGGAATCTGGCGGCGCTGGATGGTTTGCTGGGGCGGCAGGAGGCGGAACGGCGGCTGGTGAGCCGGCTGGACGTGGAGGCGGGGTGGTATGCGGTGCTGCGCATCTGGGCGGTGCAGCCGGATGAGGCGACGGTGCGGCAACTGCTCGAGGCCGGGGTATGGGTGCATCCGGGATACTTCTTTGGATTTGGGCCGGCGGGATGGCTGGTGGTGAGCCTGCTGACGCCGGAGGAGGAGTTTTTACGGGGGATGGAGTTGGTTTTGGAGGTGCTGGGGAGGAATCAAAGTGGTTACTGCCTGGGCGAAAGCTGATACCGATGCTTCAGCTAGGTCGCGCAACTTGTTCTGAGGTTGAGGCTTAGAGCTTTTACAGTTCGCCGAAAAGGGAGAGGTTGGTGGGCGAATTCTCTTCTTGAGGGAGCAATAAGTCGGGAGAATTGTTTCGGGTATTGCCGACTTTGTTGCCGACTTTCCAGGCTTTCATCTTTTCGGCGGGAAACGGTTTCAGCAGGTCGAGCGGAAGCATGGGCTGCGTTTCGGCCTCGCCGGTGCCAAGCCAGCGGTCGAAATCCCTGGGCGAGAGGATGGCGGGCATACGGTCGTGGAAGGGCTCCATGAGCTCGTTGGGGTCGGTGGTGATGATGGTGTAGGTTTCGAGGGGCTGGCCGGTTTTTTTGTCTTTCCAGCGCTCCCAGAGGCCGGCGAAGGCCATCATTTCGTCGTTTTCGAGTGCGATGGCGTAGGGTTGCTTGGTTTTCTTGTCGATCTGGCGCCACTCGTAGAAGGCGTCGGCGGGGACGAGGCAGCGGCGATGCTTGAGGGCTTCGCGATAGGTGGGGCTGGTGGCCAGGGACTCGGCGCGGGCGTTGATGGTGGAGTAGGCAATCTTGGCGTCCTTGGCCCAGAAGGGAACGAGGCCCCAGCGCAGGCGGGCGAGTTCGCGCTTGCCGGTGTCACGGGAACGGCGGATGACAGGCTGCATGGTCTGCGGGGCGACGTTGTAGTCAGGCACAAAGTCGGGGTCGTAGTCTTCCGGGACGATCTGGGCGTGGAAGGTTTCGGCGATGCGCTGCTTTTCGGTTCGGCTGACGTAGCGGCCACACATGTCGGGGAAAAGACCTCCAAAATCGTAGTTTAGCGAAGAGGAGCATATTCAGGGCTCCTCCAGTCTGTTCAAGGCCTCGAATCGGTTATGTTGGGAGGCTAAGGGGCTTAAGGGGTGCATGATGCAAACGCTGGCGAATTCGGTCGAAGCGCTTGAACCGCAAATCCATGAACTCCGATCCAAGCGCGGCGAAACGCCTCTCGCGAATGACATCTTTGAAGCTGTCGATGATTGGCGGAGTTTAGCTCAGCGAGCTATTGACGGCGATACGCGCGTCAACTTTCCTGTTCGCGCTCGCCAGGAGTTGGATCTGCTTGAACGCTTGTGGGCAATCGTTGCAGCCCGTCCGGAAGAATCAGCTCAGGGATATGACAAAATCCTCCTCACTTGGAAAGATTTGCTGGGGCAGATAGAGGCAATTCCTGTTCTCGAAAATGGGCATCTAGACGTGTTGCGCATCCTGCGCGAAGCGTTCGCCTTCTTGGTCACGGACTATGGCTTTCAGGTTGTCGATGAACAGCCGATGGGAGTCAGGTTCTCGTCCGGCGCGGTTTTCGTTCAGCTCGGCTGCCATCGGAGTTCTTTTCTTTCGTGCTCATTTGGCTGCGAAGAAGGTAGAGATTTTTGGTTGGAAGATCTTCTCTATTTACGAGGTGATGAACGATATCTTGAGATTCCGCAGATACTCGAATTCAAGACTTCGCTCGACGTGCAAAAGTGGTTCGATTTTGTAGCCAGCGTCTTCAAGCGATACGGTGACGATGTTCTCAGAAAATCACCCGGCATTTTTGGACAGCTCTCGAGTGCTCAAGCTAAGCGAGACGAAGAGTACGCCGATCGCATGATCGGCGAGCATGGACTCGCCTTATAGATTTGTTGTTTTATTTCGCGCCATCCGTGCAAACCTTCGTGCTGCACGCGAATTGGCTCCCACATCTCAAAGTCGAGATGTGGGGCACCCGGCACAAGCAGATTCCCCTGAGGGGAATGACAGAAAGAAAAGCAAGGGCAGAAGCGAGGACAAGTTTTGAGCTTGTCTGCCGGAAGGACAGACAGAAAGGCCACGGCACAAACAAAAGGCATAGCTGAGGGATAGAGGCTTGCGGGTATACTGGGCGATAACCGGATCAACCTGCACTCCGCACGACCGCGCCCGGTCTGCTTTGGCCATCCTTATTTTCTGGAGATTCGATGAACCTTGCACGTGTGCTTGCTGCTGTTCTTGTCCCTGGCTTGGTAGTTCCGCCGCAGATGCTGCTGGCGCAGCCGAAAGGGAAGGCTGAGGCGCCCAAGTCCGATGCGCAGATGGATGGGTATTCGAAGGCGGCTTCGGATGCGGAGCGGGGGTGGGAGACGAAGTTTCGCGCGCTGCCGGTGGCGGACAATCTGCGCGAGAACATGCGGCGGCTTTCGGCGCGGCCGCACCATGTTGGCTCTCCCTATGACAAGGACAATGCGGAGTGGATGCTGGCCAAGTTCAAGGAGTGGGGCTGGGACGCGCAGATTGAGAATTTCTACGTGCTGTTTCCGACTCCCAAAGAGCGCCTTGTTGAGCTGAAGGACGGGGCAGGGAAGACGGTGTTTACCGCTTCGCTGAAAGAGCCGGTGGTGGCCGAGGATCCTACTTCGAACCAGACATCGGAGCAGCTTCCCACCTACAACGCCTACTCCGGCGACGGCGATGTGACCGGGCCGCTGGTCTACGTGAACTACGGGACGCGGGAAGATTATGAAGAGCTGGACCGATTGGGAGTTTCGGTCAAGGGTGCGGTGGTGATTGCGCGCTATGGCGGGGCGTGGCGCGGCATCAAGCCCAA
>CAILBQ010000377.1 GCA_903832475.1 uncultured Acidobacteriota bacterium
GCCAGACCGGACCCGGCCAGCAACAGAAAAGGTGGGGCCGCCGGCATAAAGTATCGAGGCTCCTTGTGCGGCATCAGGCTATAGAAAAGGAAGTCAACAACCAGCCACAGCCACAGAGCGCCTTGAATTCTCCGGACAGTTTCTGAGATGTGGTCACCCGCGCTGCGAGTCGAGGTCGCACGCGCAGCCTTCAATGGCAAAATCAGACCCGCACCCGCGGCAAGCAGCAGGCCAAGCACGCCCATCCAGGTGAAGAGGATGGGCATGTTCGTCAGGTAAAAGGTAAACGGCGGCGCCGGCCCTTCGACGTTCTTCCAGCCCTTACGAAGGGTTTCGAAGTATCCCCCATAGGCGGCATGCGACCACAGAAGGTACGGTCCAAGACCGGCCATCAGCCCTGCAGCCGTAGCCATCAGAGCCCTCCAGCGATCCTTTGCCATCAAGGGAGCGAGGCAAAGGAGACCCGCGGTCGGGATCGAACCAAAGCGCATCAGGATGGCCATCGATATGACAAAGCCAGCCAACGCAAACCGCGAGAGCTTTTCCTTTTCAAGAGCTCTCAGCATCAGCCACAACCCCAGCAGAACAAGCGTGAGTGCCGGCGAATCCGTGAGCAGGCTGTTGCCCGTATCGTCGCTGTCAAAACCGGCTGGAAAGACGCCCACGAAGAATGGTCCAAAGGCGAGCAGCAGCGAAGCCAGCGCCGCCGCCAGCGCTCCCACCACCTTTCTGCCGGACAGGAACAAAAAGACAGGAGCAAGCGCATTAAGAACGGCAGTCACGATGCAGGCAGCAAAGATGTGGTCGCGGATCAGAAACGTAACCGCATAGAGCATCGAAAGCAGCGGAGGACGAAAATCAAGCTCGGAATAATTTGTCTTGCCGCAGCAGATCACCTTGGCGTTTTGCAGGTACACCATCTCGTCCCAGTAGTGGATGTAGGAAAGTCCCCACACGCGCACAAGAAACGCACTCACGAAGAGCAGGAAGAGCGAGACGATCAAGATCGAAGGCCTGTTTTTGAGAGTGAGTCGCAAACGATCTAGAAAGGCAAACAGCTTTAACAAGAAGGCGCTCCGGCTGGCGCTAAAGAACAGGACCATTCAAGGGACGAATAGGCGGGCAATTGTTATTTTCCCATACAGCGCAGCATCGCATGGAGCCCGACTGTGACCAATCGCGAATGCCACTCCGACAAAGGATCGCCTCATGTACCGAAATGGGACCATGTACGCTGTCTTACCCGGCAAAAGGCGATGTTTCTCAAGCACTTACATGCTCCGCGGTGATAAGATTCGCGATGATCAATCCAACCAAATCAGCAAGTCGGCAAGCAGGATACGAGCGCAATGGCGAAATGGGTACGGTACCTCCTGAGTTTTAGCGTCTTGACTGTGATCTTCGCAGTGTCGGCTCATGCCAACGAAGTGCATACTGCCCAGGCCACCGTCGACTGCACCGGTTACAAGCTTAGTTTGACGGCGATCCATCTCACCCCCGGCGTCAGCTACGAGCTGGCCTATTCGATGACTCTCCTTCCGCAGTCCGGCTCATCGAAGGTGATCTCTGGCACGATTGCGCTCGTCGGCCCGTCGAATGGCACATTCAGCACAACCGTGACAGGAGCGGTGGGATCGTTGTACGGCGGCTACACCTTTTCCGGGGATGCGAGCTTGGTAAGAAATTCGACAACCCAGAACACTATCGATATTGTTTTTTCGCCAACCAGCTTGAGCTGCCCACTCTCTGTGACTTGCCCATCGGTGACTGCCGGCGATGCAGGCGCGCCCTTCAATAGCGGACCGATGCATGTATCGGGCGGAAAGGCTCCATACGTCTACTCGATCGCAGGTACGCTGCCTGCTGGGCTCACGCTGGACAGTTCAACGGGCCAGGTCAGCGGCAAGCCGGCCACAGCCGGAGTCTTCATAGTGAAGGCGACCGATGCAGAGGGCAACTCCGGCGGCAGTTGCAGGATCACCATCGATGGCCGGCCCTCGGTGACCTGCGCGGCGATCAAGGCGGGTGATGTGGGCGCGCGCTTCAATAGTGGTCCCATGACGGTGACTGGCGGCGCTCCGCCCTACTTGTATTCGATCGTCGGAAAGCTGCCTGCTGGTCTGGCGCTGAATACCACCACCGGCGCGGTCAGCGGAGTCCCAACGGCGGCAGGTACCTTCACCGTGAGGGTGACCGACGCTACCGGCAACGCCAGCACGGCCTGTGCGATTACCATCCATGGTCCGCTCTCAATCGTTTGCGCGGCCAGGAATACGGGCGAAGTGGGGAGGCCTTTTGAAAGTGGCGTCTTGTCGGTATCGGGTGGAACTGCGCCCTACGCCTACTCCATTGTGGGGACGCTTCCGGCCGGTCTCAATTTGAACGCCGTCACAGGCGAGGTCTCGGGCACGCCGACCTCGGCCGGTATCTTCCACGTTGAGGTGAAAGATGCAGCCGGCAACTCCAGCACCAGTTGCTCGATCACGATCCACGGGCCACTCACGGTGTCCTGCGCAGCGGTGAATACCGGCACGGTGGGTACTGCTTTCGAAAGCGGTGTGATGAAGGTAGCGGGAGGGACTGCTCCGTACTCATACTCCATCGAAGGCACACTTCCCGCGGGTCTCACGCTGAACTCTTCTACCGGCGATGTCACCGGGAAGCCGACGGCGAGCGGCAGTTTCACCGTGAAGGTGACAGATGCCGACGGAGCTGCAAGCAGCAGTTGTTTGATTGATATTGCGCCCGCGACTTTGGCTAGCTGCACCACCGGAATTGCCAACGCCTATAACCTGATCGCCTTGAAAAGCAGCATCAACGACTCCGCTGACATTTCCGGACGAATCGCCTCAGCAGGCGCGGTGAACCAGGTGACAACGATCGGATCGGCCCTGCGCAACAGCGACCCATATATCTCACTTGCGACGGTCCATGGCATCCCCTATGCCATCGTGGCGGGCGGCGGAGTTCCGGACGGCAATTCCATCAACCTCAATGGGGGAGGCAGCGTCTACTCGTCTACTGCAACAACAGCAAACCTGAACTTTGCCAACGAGTCCGCTGCTCCCTACGCGGGTTCGAAACTGATTGTCGGTGGGCCCTCTCCAGTTGATTTCGCCGCCCTCGATACGCAAATTTCAGACCTCAGCTCCTTGTTGTCCGCGACGAAGGCCAGCGGCGTGATTTGTCAGGTAGATAATTCAGGCTCGATCGTAGCGTCAGGCGGATGCCCATCGAATCCCGTTTACTTCAATCCTGGTTCGCAGCACTATAGTCCTTCCTGGCTTGTGCTGTACGGCGACAGCACGACGAACAACGTGTTCAACCTGACGCAGGAAGAGTTCCAGAGCGCGAACAAGAATCTCGATATCGAGGTCCCGACCGGGTCAACGACCATTGTGAATGTCGCCGGCGCGAGCGAAACGTTGCAAGCCGGCATCTACTTCCAGGGACGCCAGGCGGGCGATGCAAACGCTGGCGACATCGTCTTCAATTTCCCCGATGCAACCACTGTGACGATTGATGGGCAAATGGATGCGATGCTTCTCGCCCCGTACGCTGCATTAGGCGGCTCAAACCAGATGGGAGGAGTGTTTATCGCGGCCAGCATTGGCTCCACGGGTGAAGTGCATTACATCCCATTCGGAGGATCGCTTCCGTGTTCGACCAAATGAGATCGACGTGCATCCCCTGACCAGGTCATCGTCGCACTCACTCTTCCGTCTTCTCAAACGCATCCGCCTCGCGATTCAGCTCCGCCGCCGTCGCCGCGCCAGTCATGATCGACACGCGATAGCGGAACACCACCGATTGGCCCTTTTCCAGCGTGTAGTTGAAAGGCTTTTCCTTGGGCGCAAAGATGCTTCGTCCCAGTGGATTGGCCGCGAACAGCCCATATCCGCGCGCATGCCAATAGGTTGGATATCCCCGGTTCTTCGCATGATCGAAGATAGCGATCGTAACCACATGGTCGGCCTTCATGCCGGTCAGCGCGCACCATCGGCCGCGCGTGCCCCACACCGCCGGGCCCTTAACGCCTTCGCTGGTCAGGTATACGCCGGTCGGCGGGTTTGCTCCTGCCGGCGCCGCCGCCACTTGCGTCGCATTTCCATTGGCATCCAGAAACGTCCCGCCTTTTTCTTCCGGAGATTCAAGCCATCGCGCTGCCCGCATGCCCAGCAGACCTTCCTTGTCATCGTTGAAGACTGCACGGTCGAGCGCCTTCAGCGTCACCACCATGTCGATGAAGCGCTCGCCCTTCCGCACCCCGAATACATACTTCGTCCGCTGCTCCAGGATCGACTGGCCCGCCCCAGTCACCCAAGTCGAATCGACAACCAACTCACCGCGACTCGCCCCGCTTTTCGTCGAAACAATCCGCCCTTCCACGACGCTGCCCATTTTCGGGCGCTGCTCCGGCTTGATGGCATCCGAGTTGTTCCAGAAATCGAACCCATTCACATTGCCGTAGTTGAACCAAAGCCCGGCATGATGCGGATGATCCACGCGCTCATCCGGAAGCGGCTCCAGCGGATAGCCGCGCGTGACGGTCACGCCATCGCTGTCGATCAACGGATACAGCACTGGCTTCTTCAACGAAGTCGGCCAGATATACGAGGTGAATGGTTTGCCATCAATGGTAATGTCGACGCGACGACGCGCCTCATCGGCCACCACCTGCACGCCCTTGCCCGCTTGCGAAGAGGCCGCCAGCGCAACACCTCCCATCGCGATTATCAAGACCATCGCCAGCAACGTCACCGTCCAAGCCCTAAACAAAGACCGTCCCCCCCGCCATCACCGACTGCGTCTTGTCGTCGAAGGTCACCTTCTCGCCGGTCTGAATCGCCGCCACCGTCATGCACAGCGCAATCGAATGACTGTACCCCGCTTCAATCGGAGCATTCGGCGTCTTGCGCGACCGCACGCACTCCATCCAGTTGCGCATGTTGGCCGAGGTTTCCGGATCGCCGCCCGTATTCGCGCCGCTCGACACGCTTTCCGCATGTTCGACCAGCGAAAAGCTCGGCAGCAGGTTCGCCTTCATGCCCATCTCCGCGGCATCTTTCGCCTGCAACCCGCCGGTCGGACTCACCGTCTGTTTGTCCATGTCGATCATGCCGCCGTTGGAGTAATACAACTCACGCACCCCGCTGGCCGAATTCGTGAACCGCGAAGAATACTGAACCTGGAATCCCTTGGTCGGATCATCGAGCGGACCATAATCAAACACCGCCGTCATGGTGTCCCAATTCTGCCGCCCATCCTTCCAGAGATAGATGCCCCCATTGGCGACTACACTGCGCGGATGCGGAAGTCCGGTGAACCAGTGGACGGTATCAATCTGGTGCACCAGCCACTGGTCGGGGATCCCGGATGAATACGGCCAGAACAACCGGAATTCCAGATATTTCCGCGCGTCAAACGGCACGACCGGCCGGTTGAGCAGGTAGCGCTTCCAATCGGTGTCCTCTTCTTTCAGCAGCGGAACGACAGCGGGCCGCCGCCATCGCCCTGGCTGATTCACATTCCACGTCATCTCTACCATGACGATGTCGCCGAATTTGCCCGACTGAATATACTCCGCGGCCTTCTGATAGCTTGGCGTCGACCGCCGCTGCGTGCCCACCTGCACAATCTTGCCCGTGCTCTTGACCGCTGCCAGAAACTTCCGCGCATCGTCCATGGTGTGGGCCGTCGGCTTCTCGACATACGCGTCGCGCCCGGCCTGCACCGCTTCCACGCCGTGCAGCGCATGCTGAAAATCCGCCGTCGCAATCAGCACCGCGTCCACATCCTTGCGCGCATACAGTTCATCGTTGTTTCGGCATTCCGCGATCGGATTTCCGCTTGCCTTCTGGATGTACGCGGCGCCCTCGTCCCGTCGCCGGTTCCAAAGATCCGACACTGCGACAAACTCGAAGTTCAGCTTCTTGGCATGTTCCTGAAACGCCGGAATCAGCGAGCTCTTCATGCGATCGCCGCAGCCGATCACACCCACCTGCACGCGATCGTTCGCGCCCACAATGCGCGCATAGCTTGAGGCGCTCCACGACATCGCCGTCGCCGCCACCGCTCCAGCTTTCAGAAACTCCCTGCGACTCCCATCACCCAACGCCATTGCTCAACCTCCGCAGAAGAATCCCGACGCGCTTTCCGCCGAGCTTTCCATCTGCAGCCAATGGTCGAGCCACGGCCTCGTTTGAGTCAAATAAGAGTTCCGGAAAGAGACGTCAGGGCTTTAGTGCCAGCGTGTCAGGATGATGATTCTTCCAATCGAACCAGTAGTCCTTATGCGCATCCACCGCTTCAAGGCATCTTCCGGCCAGCGTCCCGCTTACCGCGCATCCCTTGAAGTTCCATAGGCTGCCCGTCTCCGCATCGCGCATTACGGCCTTCTCGCCGCCCACCGAATCGCCCGCGCTCAGGAAAGTCATCCCCGCACCCCCGCGAAACCCCCGCATCGACGCCCCATCCGGCCCCAGCACAATCACGATCGAACCCGCACCCACCGCATCGTCAATCACCTTCGCCGCGGCAATTGCCTTTACCGGGTAAGCCTTGTTGGTTCCATCCACCGTCACACCCAGCATCAATTCATGCCCGTCCATTCCCGTGCGGCTGGTATCGATGACCACATGCGTCTTCTCGATGTGCTTCTCCCAGTCCTTGGTCTCGTACTCGCTCGCATACGGTGCATCGGCTTTCAGCACCACGCCCTTCGGTTGCTCGCTGTGCCACAAGGCAAACGACAACTCGTCGCTGTGCACCAGATTGAGCTGCCGCCCTTTCAACGGCCCGAAGATGGCCTGTCCCGTGCTTTGCTGCCAGACGCTGCTGGTCTCCTCATCGCGCAGCAGCGCGTTGCCGTTGTTGATGCCTGCGAGGCGAAAATGCAGCGTCCGACCATCCAGCACCCGGCTCCATACCAGCCCCGTATGGCACAGCGTGCA
>CAILBQ010000378.1 GCA_903832475.1 uncultured Acidobacteriota bacterium
GACAAATCCCCGGCCTACCCAACTGCGTTGATTTCTGTTGGCTTGATTGCCGGGGACAAATCCCCGGCCTACCCAACTGCGTTGATTTCTGTTGGCTTGATTGCCGGGGACAAATCCCCGGCCTACCCAACTGCGTTGATTTCTGCTGGCCTGATTGCCGGGGATCAATCCCCGGCCTACCCAACTTTGCATTTTTCGGCAAGCTGTGAAAGTAGTGCTCTTTCGCAAAACATTCGGGATCGAGTTTTTTCCGCAAGCGGCGAAAATCGTACCCTTTTGCAAAGCATTCGGAATCGAGATTTTTGCGCGAGCTATGGAAATCGTGCCCTTTGACAAAGCCTCTCAAGTCGGGAGTGTCTGAAGGCTGTGAAGCCGCACCCAGTTAAAAATACTTGACATCCTTACTGCGACCCGGCCTCGATCAGGGTCGCCACCAGCGAGATGGGCAGCCCGACCACATTGAAATAGCAGCCATGGATTCGCGGGATCCAGCGCGCGGCATAGCCCTGAATGCCGTAGGCTCCGGCTTTGTCCATCGGCTCCCCGGTGGCGATATAGCGTTCGATCTCCTGGTTGGAAAGAGTGAGAAACTCAACCGCGGTGACCTCGGCAGCCACTTGCGTCCGCTCCGCTGTCACCAGCGCCACACCGGTCACCACGCGATGCGTTCGGCCGGATAGCACACGCAACATGCGCGCCGCGTCCTGAGCATTTTCCGGCTTGCCGAGGAGGTGATTGTCGAGTGTGACGGTGGTATCGGCCCCCAGCACCTGGACCCCCGCCCCGCCGGCCTGGGCATATACCGCCTGAGCCTTCTCCCGCGCCAGCCGCGTCACGTACGCAATGGGATCCTCATTTGGACGGGGATCCTCCATGACGTCGGCGGGCTGTACCGAGAAAGCAAACCCCGCCTGGGTCAGAAGCTCGCGCCGCCGGGGGCTGGCTGAAGCAAGAATCAACATGCTGCGATTATGCCAGTATCGCGTCCTCGCTCCGCTATGCTGGTACCGCCCGTCCGCGAAGAAAATTCACCGGATGCGAAACTCATTGCCTTTACCCACGTCTGCCTATGTAGTGTGATTTGAATTCGTTTGCGGCTTTGCGCATATGAGGTACGACCATGCGACGAACGAAGAAGCTGCTCTTTTGGCCGGCACTGGCCCTGCTTACCAGCGCAGCCGGCGTGGCCCAGAACATGCCGCAGGCCTCCATCCCAAGCAATGCCCTCGCCATTCCTGCCGGCGCCCACCTCGAACTCGCCGTCACCCGCGCCGTCTGGTCGGCCCGCGTCAAGCCGGGAGACACGCTCTATGCCGAAGCCGTCTTTCCGGTCACGGTCGGCCAATCCATTGCCATCCCCGCCGGAAGCTATGTCGAGGGGCAGATCGAGGCCGTCACATTCCCCACCCGGCGATCCAATCGGGCCACCTTCGACCTGCGCCTGACCAAGGTCATTCTCGGGAACGGATACGTGGCTCCGCTGCAGGGCACGGCCGCCGAGGTCATCGTCCAAGTGAGCCGCGCCAGCGACATTCTCCTGGATAACGGAACCCAGTTCGAGCTGACTCTGGGAGCGCCTGTCACACTGGACGGCGACGCAGTCCGAGATGCCATTGCGGTTACCCACGCTCCCAAACCCGGTGAATTTACCCATGCCACCCTGTGCCGCCCCACGCCCGGTAGTGAAGGCTCGCCGGGAACCGTCCTTCCCGGTACGCCCGCCACACCTCCCACCGTGATCCCGGGCGCCCCAGGCATGCCCGACACCGTCATTCCCGGCACCCCGGGCACCTCAAGCCAGGTCATCGGCGCCGTTCCGGGAACCCCCGGCACCATTTGCCCCGCCCCACCCCTGGTGGTATCGGTGGTGGCCCAGCCTTCGTCAAAAAGCTGACGCAATGAACCCAGCCGCCACAAACGCCGCCGCTTCTGGAACTCCACCACTCGATCCAGCCTCGTCCCATCACGCACGAAGCAAAGAGGACAGAAAATGAAAAAGCACGTTGCAGGCTGGATAGCACTGGCTGCCATGTGGACCGTTCAAACCGTCCAGACAGTACCGGTCCACGCGCAAAGCCCCACGGTACCCGGCATGGCGCAGTCCGCGGTCCTCACCCTTCCCGCCGGCACCAAGGTCCCGCTCACGCTGATCAGCGTCCTGCACAGCAAGACCACCCAGGCGGGAGACTCGGTACGCAGCCAGGTAGCCTTTCCTGTCACCGTGGGCAACGACGTCGCCATTCCCGCGGGCAGCTTCGTTGAAGGGACCGTCACCGCCCTCACTCCAGCCAACCGCAAGACTCGCCAGCCGGTTATCGAAATCCACTTTACCCGGCTCCTTTTCGCCAATGGCTACGCCGTTCCCCTCGACGCAACCAGCGAGCAGGCGAGTCTCAGCGACGCTGGGGACTCGACCGAACTCGCCGACGCCGATCCCTCCAGCGAAGCCAGCGCCGAAGCTTTCGGGTTTGCCGGCCAGCAACCTCCCACGCTGCCTCCGCTGCCCCATAACGGACCCTCGGCGGGCGTGATCACCGGGCTTATCGCCGGGCCCATTGTCCTGGTGGTCGGCGGGTTGATCATCGGCCACCATCGGATCGGCTCCCAGGACGCCATTCTTCGAGACGCCGGCTGGCAGTTCGCCATGGTCACGCAGGCTCCGCTGCTGCTGGACGCCGCGCGGGTGAAAGCCGCGGCCGGGATCGGCAACTGAGCTTGGTTCCGGCCCGGAAGGTCCGAGCGCAAAAACGGGAAGAAGCAGGGAAACGCATGCCCCCACCGTGCCGGAGGTCAAGTTCCGCCTTGGCGCGCCGATGAGGGAGGCAAGGAGAATTCCCTTGAACAGTCTTTCGGATAAGGAAAACGCAGCGGACCTTTCCCTTGAATGCCGCATGGCACTGGAAGCCAACCGGCTCATGGTGGGCGTGCTGTGGATGCTCTGGATCGTCTCCTTCGGCTTTGCCTTTCTGAATGGCACCTGGTGGCTCTGGGCTCTGGTTGCCACGGGAACGTCTCTGCTGGGTACGTCGGTGAGCCGCATGCTGGGCGCGGCGCCCACAACGCGCCTGCTCGTGGCCGCTCTTTTCATGGTTTACGCGGCGCTGTTGATCCAACAGGCGCAGGGCATGACGGAAACCCACTTCGGCATCTTCGTCCTGCTCGCCTTTCTGCTGTATTACCGCGACTGGCGGCCGATCGTGCTGGCTGCCGGCCTCATCGCGGTGCATCACCTCGGCTTCTACTACTTGCAGGTCAACGGCGCGCCGGTGTTTGTCTTCCAGCACACCCACATGGTGGCCATGGTCGCCGTTCATGCCGCCTACGTGGTTGTCGAAGCCGCCGTGCTGGTGCTGATGGCTCTGAAGCTGCATGAGGAAATGGAAGAGGCTTCCACGCTGGCCGCCCTTGGCTCGCGCCATGAGGACGAGGACGAGATCGACCTCGACTCGGGCCGCGTCTCTGCCGCAGGGGCCGGCGGCCGCGGCGTGGCTGTCTTCCTCAAGCTGATTGCCCAGACCGTGCGCGAAGCCGCAGCCGCGGCGGTCACCATCCGGCGCTCCTGCGCGGAGCTGCACAGCGTCGGCGATCACCTCTCCGCCAATCGCGCTACCCAGTGCGAATCTGTCGAGCGCGTCGAACAACTCGTGCACCAAATGAACGACGCCGCAACGCACGTGGCCGACGAAAGCAGCCGCATCGCCAACGAAGCCGTGGATTGCACCCAGGCTGCGCAGCAGACGCAGACGCGCATGCTGCAGACCACGCAGTCGATTGAAGGGCTGGTGCGCGCCGTGCAGCACACCTCCGACCAGATGGATCTGCTCGATCAGGCCACCACGCGCATCGAGAGCATTGTGACGATGATCAACGACATTGCGGGTCAGACCAACCTGCTGGCGTTGAATGCGTCGATTGAAGCGGCGCGCGCGGGAGACGCCGGTCGGGGTTTCGCCGTCGTCGCGCAGGAAGTGCGCCGCCTCAGCGAGAGCACGCAGGCCTCCGCGAAGGAAATTCAGACGGTAGTTGGAAGTCTTCGGGATGCTTCCACCAACGCCAAAAAGGTCGCCGGGCACAGCAGCCTCGAAGCCGAACGCGGCGGCCGACAGATGCAGGAAGCGGGAGCCGAGTTTGCCGAGGTGATCGCCAACCTGCCCAACCTTGCCAACGGCATGCGGGCCCTGACCGAAGTGATGGCCCGCCAGCAATCTTTGATGAAGGACGTCGCTACGCACATGGAAGGAATGTCCACGTCGCTATGCGGGATCACTACCGACGTCAAACACGTCATGGACAGCTCAGAATCGATGGAACACATGTCGCAGCGCCTGTGCGACAGCGTGAAACGCTTCCGCAACGGGGATGAACTGTTCGTAGTCTGACGCCTTGGCCTGGCGCGCGACAGATGCGTCATTCTGCGCGAAGCCTACGAGGGCGAGGGACGGGTCCTGATCGCCCGGGTGGTCGCAGTGGAGTTGAAAGAGCTGCGTGCCGAAGTGAGGAACTCGATGGAAATCCTGCAGGGTTAGAGCAGCTTGCCCTGACCGACCCCGTGCATGGCTATATATTTTTTTGAATCGAACTTCTTCCCCGTGCTCTCGCCGGACATATACCGCACCAGCCCAAAGACTGGCCGGTCGAACCACGGACGGTCGTGCTTGCCCACAATCGCCCACGCGATTCCCGAGTAGCCGTTGGGATCGCGCCCATCGAGTTCGTACTTGTCGTTCAGGATCACTGCCCACTCAAAGGCCCGGGCTGCGTCCGGAGCCCATTCCAAGATTTTCTTTGCCCAGTACATCCGCATGTAGTTATGCATCCATCCATCCCGCACCATCTGCATCTGCGATGCGTTCCACAGGGCGTCGTGGGTCTCCGCTTTCTCCAGTTGCGCCAGCGTGTAGGTCCACGGCCGGTTGTCTCCGGCGTGCGCGGTCAGCGTCTTCTTCGCCCAGGCCTCCGCACATTCCCAGTTATCGTAGTTGGGGTTGTACTTACAGAAGAGAACGGATAACTCGCGCCATCCGATCAACTCGTCGAGATACTTGTCGGCAATCTCCTGCGAGGCCTTTCCTCGCTTCGCCGCATCCTTCACCGCGAGCGCAATCGTGATTGGCGACAGGTGGCCGTAGTGCAGGTAGGGGGACATCTGGCTGGTCCCGCGCGCCTCGGGATGATTCCGCCTGGTGTCGTAATCGGCGAGCTGGGTCTCGGTAAATTCCTTCAGCCGCGCCAACCCTGCACTGGTACCTCCGTGCAATGTATCCACCGGCCCAACGCTACGATCCAGCTTGTCGAAGCCTTCCGTGATGTCTTTCGTCAGGGGATAACTGGCTAACTTGCCTTTCCATCTTTTCTGTAACTCAACCTTTTCCACGGGGACCAGAAATTCTGCCAACTGGGCGTGGAGCCTGGGTCGAAAATGATGCAGGAGGGCGAATGTTTTCCCAAACACCGAGGATGGCACCACGACGTCGGCGTCCACGGTGAAAAAGGGGATGCGCAGCTTTTTGGCGAGCGCGGCCCGCCATCGCTCCGGCTCGCGGCAGACATTCTCATCGCCCACCAGCATGGCCGCGCTGACTTCTTCGAGGAACGTCTCGAGGGTATCGCCATCGCTGGGCCGTCGCACCACAAAGGTGACCCCGCGCTCGGCCATGCCGTGGGCCACATCGTGCAGTCCCTGCTGGAGGAAGTGATAGTGGCGCAGGTTGGCATGGGGATAATTGGGAATGACAAAGAAGGCCGCCACTACGGGCAGCCCGAGCGCGTTGCCGCAGGCGATGGCTACTTCCAGCGCGGGATTGTCCAGCGCCCTCTGCGCGTGCTGCACCCAGTAGACAACGCATTTTCCGCCTGGTGCCGGTTCTCCACCCCGCCGCACCAGCACCCGCTTGTTCCCGGCAATCTCCTTGAGCACGTCCGCCACGTCCGCCGCCATCTTACCCTCCAGCAACCCTCATCGTAGCGGCGTGCGCTTCTGGGAAACGTCCCAAATCAAACATCGCTTCCACGCGAGCAAATCGAGATGTGAAGTGGGCTTTCTCTGACCCGAATTGGGTCAGTTGTGAGATGGGTTCTTGCCGCGAGCTGGGATCACCTTGATCTCAAATACCCAGGGCCACTGCTTGCCGGTGACAAAGATGCGGTCGTTCCTGGCGTCGAACGCGATACCATTCAAGACTGACTCCGCGTCCAGTTTTTCGCTTTCCGGCAGGAGGCCCTTCAAATCTACCCAGGCAATCACATGGCCGTCCGCCGGCGAAATGCGGGCGATGCGATCCTCGTGCCACACGTTGGCCCAGATCTCTCCGTGAATCCACTCCAGCTCATTCAACTGGTCGACCACCTTGCCGCCATCCCGCACTACGATCTGATGGGTTTCCTCAAAGGTGTCCGGGTTGCGGAAGCGCAGGGTCGCGGAACCTTCGCTGGTGATCAGCTCTTTTGCGTCGTGGGTCATGCCCCATCCTTCGCCTCCATAGCTGAACTGCTTGACGATGCGCAGGCTGAAGCGATCCAGCACAAAGCAAACATGCGACTGCCAGGTCCACTCGTAGACATTGGCGCCCCAGTCCACGATGCCTTCGCCGAAGTATTCCTTGTCCAGGTCTCTCCTCTGAACCACTTTCCCGGTCTCCGGCACCTCGACGAGCAGGGCCGACCTGCCCTTCTCGCCTGTCCCCTCATAAAACATCCCGTCCTTGAAAAAGAATCCTTCCGTATAGCTCTCCGTCGAGTGGGGATACTTTGCCACGACACGGTATCCCTGCACCGGAGCCAACTTCGGCGCGGCCTGGCAGCCGACGGCCATCCCCATCACAACGACCAACGGCATCCACAAAAACCGGTCCAATCTACGCTTCATCCCATCAGCCTATCGCTCCAACCGCCTAAGGCATTACGCAAAAACAAAGGCAAGCCGCCAAAGCGACTTGCCGTCAGCAAAAGAACCAACATTCATACGGGTGACTGAAAGGCGGCGGCTGGAGCCGCCGCTTTGTTGGTCGAGGTTTAGAATTCAGCGCGCAGCGAGAATTGCATGACGCGCGCCCCGGTCAGGTCATACGTGATCTGGCCAAACTGGTTGTTCGTGATATCCGTTACCGGATTGCCGAACACCGGGTGGTTCAGCACGTTGAATGCATCTGCCCGGAACTTCAGACGAACGTCCTCGAAGATAGGGAAGGTTTTTCCCAGCCCGGCATCGAAGGTGAAGGCCCGCGGCCCGCGCAGGTTGTTGCGGCTTCCAATCGCAAATCCCAGCGGCCCATGATAGGCGTTCTGAATGGTGTTGGAATTGCTCCACAGATGGACGGCGCCATTTGCGTCGCGGTTGAGATGCGCGCTCAGCAGCGCCTCCGGACCGGTAAAGATGGCCGGTGCATTGTTTGCATACCCCGCCACATACGCATTCGAAACCGCGTTGAACGGCGTACCCGAACGCCACGTAGGAATGCCGCTCACGCTCCAGCCTCCCACTGCTTCGTCAATCCATCGCGGAGCCGTTGCGGCGAACGTCTTGCCTCGCCCGATCGGCAGCACGTAGTCAAAGTTCGCATTGATCAGGTGCCGGATGTCGAAGTCGGAATTTCCGCGGCATTCGCGGGGCCGCACCACGTCGCAGATAAATCCTGCGCCGGTGCTTGCCGCGATGGAATTCGCGACCAGCGAGGTGTTGTCGATCGAATGCGACCACGTATAGTTCACGTCAAATCGCAAGCCATGCGACTCGTTCTTGGTCAACGTCACCAGCATTCCGTGGTACGCCGAAAATCCCTTGTTGGTGATGAAGGTGTTCTCCGCGAGCTGCGCCGCCATGCCCACGTTCTGCGGCAAGACGCCAAAGTTCGCCAGGGCCTGGATGGTGTCGGCAAAATCTCCACGCTGGGCGAGCGTGCCCAGGAAGTCGGTCACAATCTGCGTCCCGGTGTAGCCAAAGCCCGAGGCCAGATTGTCGAACCAGGGCTGTGCCGCCGGCGCCTGTCCTGACCGGAGCGCGGTCGTGATGTTGGCAAACGCCGTGCTCATCAACTGCCCTGAAGTGGGGTCGGGAAAATCAATGAGCTGCGACGCATCGGCCTGCGCAATCAATCGCCGTCCCAGCCTTCCCGCATAGTTCACACGCAGCAGGAAGTTACCGGGGAACTCATGCTGCATTCCACCATTCAACGCAATCGAATAGGGATCTTTGAGCGTGGGATCGATGGTGGTCTGGAATTCGTTGTTGGCGAGGCCATACGGACCATACGTGGGGTCTACGTAGGGCGTGTAGGGCACGGTCACCGCGGCCGGCGCCGGCGCATTCGGGATCGCCGTGAGCGAAGTGAACCTCGGCTCCGTCGACAGCGAAACGACCGGGTCCGTGTTGCCCAGGATGTTGTTTGCTCCGTTCTGGAACAGGTACGAGCTCTGGTCCTGGATGAAGTTGATGGCGTTGATCACCGTGCGATCGAACACAATTCCCGCTCCGCCGTTGAACACCGTCTTCTCATGCCCGGCCGGGTTCCACGCAAAGGAGAAGCGCGGCGCAAAATCCTTGTAGCTGGGCTTGTACAGCGGAGGGGCGTTGTTGGCTTTGCCACCCAGCGTGTAGGTGATGTAAGGAACTACGGAAGGATCGCCGCCATACACGCCCGCGGCGCTTTGCTTGAGCCGCGCGTTGAAGTACTGGTCAAAGGAGAAATTCTGAATTGACTCGTCGCCATTGACTTCGTAAGGAACCGAATACAGCATGTATTTCAGCCCATACGAAAGCGTCAGGTTCTTGGTGACCTTCCAGGTATCGCCGGCATAGATCTCGTTTTCGAAATACCGGTAGCGCCGGATCGCGCCCGCACCCGGGGTTACCGCGTTTCCCTTGTTGTCGTAGTTGAAGTTTGCGCTGACATTGCTGAATTCGCCCAGGGCAAAGGCAAAGGCGCTGTCATAGGTCGACACCGCCGCACTGTTGTTTTCATCCAGCCCCGCGGGCCGCAGCGCTGTATTCAACGCCAGGTTCGAACCACCCAGCCCGACGTTCGGGAAATAGAAGTTGTTGACCAGGCTGCTGTTGGTCTTGATGAATTTGGCCGTCCCGCCCACAAAGATGCTGTGGCTGCCCTTTTGCCAGTTGAAGTCGTCGCGAATCACCGGCACCGGTATCCTTCGCCGCTGCGAAGAAGGGCTCTTGTAAGGGGCCGCAAACGGACTGGTGAAGGTGAACACCGTCGCGCCGGTGGGGTCGAACAGCGCGGCAAAGTCATACACCGAAACGACCGTTCCATAACTCAACTGGTTGACCTTGTTGGCACCGATCGACCATGTCCACCCACCCACGTAGGAGTAGCTCTTGTCGAAGAAGGGAAAGGAAACCGGATCCGAAGGAAACTCGCGGGTCTGCTGGATGGCGTTTTCCCGCGTCGTCGTTGATCGCGCAAACAGCTTGTGGTTTTGCGAAAGGTTGTAGTCCACGCGCGCCACGTAAATATTCTGCGTATCGGGCAGGGGATCGTTGAACCGGTAGCCGCCGGAGTTCACACCATCGCCCTGGGTGAGATCGTTTGCCTGCGGATAGCGGGCATCCACATAGGTCAGGAGAGGAGCGTCAAAGCCGATGTGCAGCGGATCGAGGGCCGCGACCTGCGCCGGCGTCAACTGGCTGAGTGTCCCCGCCGTATTGATGTATTGAATGATCCCGTTGCGATAGGAATCCAGAGGAACATTGCGCTCCGTGCCGGCCGCCTGGGCGATGCGCGAACCATCGTAGTCAAAGAAGAAGAACAGCTTGTCCCGCCAGATCGGGCCGCCCAGGTTGCCGCCAAACTGGTTGCGGATCAAGGCGGGCCGGGGAACGCCGGCGTCGTTGTTGAACCAGTCATTGGCGGTCGTGATGGTGTTGCGGTGATACTCGTTGACATCCCCGTGAAACTTGTTGGTGCCGCTCTTGGTGACCAGTTGGAACTGGCCGCCGCCGCCCGGCCCGGCATTGGCCAGCAGCCCGGCGACGGTGCCGCGAAATTCCTGCACGGAATCGACCGGCGCATTCGCCACAATGGCAAACGTGCCGCCCGCGGCGATGTCGTTCACATCCAGACCATCCACAGTAACGCTGCTCTGGTCGGTTCTGGCGCCTGTCACCGCGCCGTCGCTGGTCGTGCCCGGCTGCAGTTGAAACAGCACGGAGGGGTTCGACCGGTCGTACACGGGCAGATCGTTCACCATCTGCACATCGAAGTTGTTGCCGATCGTCGCGTCCGACGTATCCAGGGCCACTTCGTTCGCAGTCTCGGAAATCTGGACGGACTGCGCGACGCTGCCAATCTTTAGTTCCGCATTCTGCGTGCGCGTGGTGCCCACACTCAGGTACAAGCCGGAAAACACTTCGGATTCAAATCCTTCGTGCGAAACGGTCTCGGTATATCCCGGTCCGGGCGCCACATTGGCCAGCGTGTAGGCGCCCGCCGACGTCGTGACCGTCTTGTACTTTGCGTTGGTGCTGGTGTTCACCAGCTCCACTGTCGCGCCCGGAACTACTGCTCCCGACGTATCCGTTACCACACCGGTCAGCGAAACGGTTTCCTGCGCCCCAACCACGCCGGCCAACCCCGCTGCGCACACTACTGCCAAGACGTACTTTACAAATCTGGTCACAAAGACCTCCTGAAAAGTCACTACTCTGTGCCGCCCTCGGACTGTCTGAAGGCAGCGTCCTGTCATTCCTGATTCATTGATTACGAGCCGGATGGCGAAATGGTTCGCGAATTCATCAATTTGTTTTCGCGCTCGGCGGACCCGCTCCCCTTTATCCTCCCACCACCCCGGCCAGGGAGGGAAGCCTTTTCAACCTATTCGCCCATTCGTGCCGGCCACAGGCAGCAAGTAAAATGAAGTATCCATGTCCCGCACCGCCACGTATGACGAAGCGATCGCCAGCCTCAGCGGCCTGATCCCTGAGTTATTTACCGCGCCCGGTCCAAGCGGGACGCCGCCCACCCGCCGCAAATTTTCGCTCGACCAGATCCGTATCCTCGCCGCAGCGCTCGGCGACCCCCACCGCAAGTTTCCGTCTGTGCTCATCGCCGGCACGAATGGGAAGGGGTCGACCGCGGCTACCCTGGCCTCCATCGCCCGGGCCAGCGGCCTCAAGACCGGCCTTTACACGTCGCCTCACCTGGAACGCGTCAACGAACGCATCCGGCTGCTGCTTCCGAGGCAGCAAAGCCCGGGTGCGCCGGAGACTGCCCTGGGCCTGGAGCAGGGTCTTGCCCTTGGGACCGGGGTGACAGAAATCCCGGACGCCACGTTCGGCCGGCTCTACTTCCGGGTGCACGACACCGCGCAAGAGCTTGTCCAACAGGGAGCCCTGGCCCATCTTCCCAGCTACTTTGAACTGCTCACCGCGCTCGCGTTTCTTTATTTTGCGGAAGAAAGCGTCGATCTGGCGGTGCTTGAAGTGGGGATGGGCGGCCGCCTCGACGCCACCAACCTGGTGGACCCCGTGCTCTCGGTCATCACCGACATTTCTCTCGACCACCAGGAGTGGCTTGGCTCGACGATCGCCGAGATTGCCCGCGAGAAAGCCGGCATCCTGCGTCAGGGCGGTGTGCTGGTGACCTTGCCACAGCACCCGGAAGCGAACCAGGCGATTGGGGAAGCCGCTGTCGCCCTCGGGGTCCGCGGCGTGCCCGCCACCCAGTACATGCCTGCGTCCCGCGGCGGCCAGCGAGCCGGCGAGCCGTACCCTATCGAAGTCCTGGGCGGGGAAATCCTCGTCGATTCTCCTTTGAAAGGCGCGCACCAGCACCGCAATCTCGCTTTGGCCATCGCCGCTGCCGCCGAACTCAATGGGGTTCTTCCCGCGATGAAAAATCCCATCACGGCGGGTACTATCGCCGAAGGCCTGCGCACCACCTACTGGCCGGGCCGCCTGGAACGGCTTCAGCTGCCCCATCAGCCGGAAATCATCCTGGACGTCGCGCACAACCCTGCCGGGGCCTGGGCTCTTCGCTCCGCTATTACCGCCCTGGAAACCTCATCCGATTTGCGATCTTTGCCGGGGGCGGGCGGTGCTGCAGCGGAGACCGAGGCTGGCAACGCCAAACAGGTGCTCATCTTCGCGTGCCTTCGCGACAAACCTCTGCGCGAAATGACGCAGATCCTGTTTCCGCTGTTCGAGCACGTGATCCTGGCGCCGATTCATTCGCCCCGCGCGACAGACATGGCCGACCTGCTGGCCGCCGCTGAACTTACCGGAACGCCTGCTACACCTGCCGCCACCGTCGCGCAGGCGATCGATCTGGCCCGCGCACATGACCCGTCCCGCATCGTGATCAGCGGCAGCGTCTATCTTGTCGGCGAAGCCCGGCATCACCTGCTCCACTCCACCATCGCCGGCGAAGCCCGCCGCCTGGACGGCTAGTGCGCCCACAACGACTCTCCCTCGCCGCCCGCCTGCGCAGCAACGTCCTCCACGCTCCACCCTTTCTCCTCGGAACGGCCTTTTTTGGGAGCCTCGCCCTGCTGGCGTCTCTGCTCGAAGGCAAACCGCCTCATGCGTCGAAGGCGGAAGAGCGCTCCTCCCGGAAATCTCCGGAGCCGGAGTCCGCGGACGGCACGCGCCCCAAGATTCATGGAGTCCTGCAGCACCGGCTGGCCCGCCGCTGGGCTCGCGCTTCTCTGCGCGCCTCGGGGTCGCGCCTGCAGGTCATCGGCCTCGAGAACCTTCCCCGCCTTACCAGCCTCAACTCCAACAAGACTTACGCCGAGGAAGGCGAAGTCCTTCCCCAGGGCCATCAGCTACCCTGCGTCTTCGCCGGCAACCACACCAGCTACATGGACACGCCGGTCATCTTTGCCGGGCTGCCGTTCCAGTTCCGCATCCTCGCCAAGAAAGAGCTGTGGCCCATCCCGTTCATCGGGTGGTACCTCAACCGGTCCGGGCAGATCCCCATTGACACGGAGAACCCGCGCGCCACGCTGTCGTCCCTCTCGGCCGGGGTCCGCGCGCTGCGCCAGGGCCTCAGCGTCTTTGTCTTTCCGGAAGGCGGCCGCACTCCCGATGGCCAGTTGCAGCCCTTTCTGAACGGCGCATCGTATCTCGCCATCCGCGCCCAGGTTCCACTTGTTCCCGTCGCACTGATCGGCGTTTATGATCTGCTTCCTATCCATACCCGCCACTTTTACCAGGCACCGGAGCGGCGTCCGCTCAAGCTGGTCATCGGCACCCCCATCCCTACGACCTCGATGACCATTCGCGATGCGGACAAACTCACTGCCCAGCTCAAAGCCTCCATTGCTGCGCTCATCTCCCAGCACAGTTTGCCGTCCCGGTAGAGAAAGCGTTGTAGAAGGACTCCGCTTCACGGCCTGGGGACGATCTGACCTTCTCTGCCGACCGGGGTTTCCGCCGACTTCGCGCGAAGCAGGGTCGTCGCCAGAGTTCTCTGCGGGGAGGCTGCGGACGAAATTCTTTGGGGCTAGCCGAAATTCTGTTGACAGAGCTATAGTGTTATAGTTAGATATAACACTATAGAGCCGGGTGCGGCTCGGACTTCGGGGAGGGATCACTATGAAAGTTCAGATGTGGATGTTCGCTTTGCTTCTGGCGCTCGCCGCGAGTGCTGTCGCCCAGACTCCTGCCGGCAATGCTGTTGCGGTGAAAGCAGCGTCGCCGGCGCAGCAGTCGTTTAACCAGCTCAAGACGCTGGCGGGTCACTGGACGGGGACGTTGAATGGGGCAGCCGATGGGGTGCCGCTGGATGTGAACCTGCGCGTGACTTCGCTGGGGAACACGCTGATGCACGAGATGAAGTCGACTGCTGCGCCGGACGATCCGATTACGATGTTCACCATCGACGGGGACAAGCTGGTGTTGACGCATTACTGCGATGCGGGGAACCAGCCGCACATGGTGGGGACGGTTTCGCCGGATGGGAAGACGTACAGCTTCGATTTTGTGAGCGCGACGAACCTGTTGCCGACGCAGCATGGGCACATGCAGCATGTGGTGTTCAACATCATCGATGCGGATCATCACACGGAGAAGTGGGAGTTTGCGATGGCGGATGGCAGGACGATGGGCGGGCTGCTGGATCTGAAACGCGTGAAGTGAGGCCGTGTATGGTGGGACAACCGGCGAGGCGCGCTTGAGTTTCGAGTGCAGAAGCGCGCCAACGCCCGGCCTGTTGTTTTGAGAGGGATTTGAGAGAGCCATGGCGGATCGTGAGTGGAATGACAGTCAGCCGATTTACCGCCAAGTGCGCGACCGGGTGGTGGCGATGATGCTGGACGGAGTGCTGAAGGAAGGGGATCCACTGCCCTCGGTGCGCAATGTGGCGGCGGAGTACAGGGTGAATCCGCTGACGGTGTTGAAGGGCTACCAGGAGCTGGTGGATGAGGCGCTGGTGGAGAGCCGGAGGGGACGTGGCATGTTCATCAACACGGGGGCGCATGCGCTGCTGCTGAAGGCGGAGCGGGCGAGGTTTCTAGCGGAGGAGTGGCCGCGCATTGCTGCGACGATCGAGCGGCTGGGGCTGACGCCGGAGGAGCTGCTGCGGGCCGTGGTCAACTCGAGCCGCGCTTCGTCGAAGGCCGCGACGAGTGCCGTGGACGATGCAAAGGCCGTTGAGCCGGAGGCGAAATCATGAGCGTGATTGAAGCGCGCGGATTGCGCAAGGATTTCGGGTCGAGCCGGGCTCCGGTGGTGGCTCTCGACGGGATTGACCTGCGCGTGGAGGAGGGCCGGATCGTGGGGTTGATCGGGCCGAATGGGGCGGGGAAGAGCACGGCGCTGCATGCCATGCTGGGGCTGACGCCGTATGACGGGGAACTGCGGGTGCTGGGGCGGAATCCGTGGACGGAGCGAGACCAGCTGATGCGCGATGTGTGCTTCATTGCGGACGTGGCGGTGCTGCCGCGGTGGATGCGGGTGTGGCAGGCGGTGGAGTTTGTGGCCGGGGTGCATCCGCGGTTTGACCGGGCCAAGGCGGCGGGGTTTTTGGCGAAGACGACGATCCGGCCGAAGGCGCGGATTCGCGAGCTGTCGAAGGGGATGGTGACGCAGCTGCACCTGGCGCTGATCATGGCGATCGATGCGAGGCTGCTGATTCTGGATGAGCCGACGCTGGGTCTTGACATTTTGTATCGCAAGCAGTTTTATGACTCGCTGTTGAACGATTACTTCGACCGGCAAAGGACGATCGTGATTGCGACGCACGAGGTGGAGGAGGTGCAGCATATTTTGACGGACCTGCTGTTTCTCGACCGGGGGCGGATTGTCTTTGACTGC
>CAILBQ010000379.1 GCA_903832475.1 uncultured Acidobacteriota bacterium
GCTGCCTGCCTGCATCAAGGCAATGCCGGCGTTCCAGCGATCGGCCTTCATAATGACCGCCGCCACGGCGCCATCCCCTCCGAAGGGCAGCGCCCCGGCCACGAACGTAAGCGTAAGCCCAAGGCCGCCTACCGTATCTCGGCTTTTTCGGCGATTGTTCGATCCGTAATGAGACCGAGCTTAGTGTCCATTACCGGCTTCATGGACACTCTGGCCTCCAGTAGCGGGACGATGATCGTTGAATGCAGTGTTGGAGAGATCCGATCCGCCGGCGCGGACAAGGCGGGTGCGCAGGACATGGCCTGTCGATGAGAAGCAGCGGATTGTGGCAGAGGCGCTGTCACCGGATGCGTCGGTTGCGGATATCGCACGTCGGCACGGGGTCAACGCCAATCTCCTATTCAACTGGGTCCGGAGCGCGCGCAAGCTGTCTTTAGGCGCGGCGAGCAGCCGGCCGACATCCGCAGCGGGCTTGGCGCCGGAACCGCCCTCGGCAATCTTCTCGGGTGAATTCATCCAGGTGGGCGTGGTAGCCAATGCTCCCGGCGGAGGTGCTGCGCTGATCGCCAGGGCGGAGCCGGGGCAGTCCATCCCGCTATCATCCATCAAGCAGACAGTGCCGGAAGCCCAGACGCGGCCGGGTATCATCGAAATCGAGTTGGCGAATGGCACCAGGCTGCGGGTCGATGCGTTTGTCAACGAGCGGGCACTGCACCGGGTGATATCGGTGCTGAAGGCGACATCGTGATACAGGTCGCGCCGGGCACCAAGGTCTATCTGGCTTGCCGTCCCGTCAGCATGCGCTACGGCTTCGATGGCTTGGCAGCGCAGGTTGCCAATGTGCTGGCGGCCGACCCGTTCTGTGGACATGTGTTCGTCTTCCGCAGCAAGAGGTCGGATTACTTTAAGATTCTCCATTGGGACGGCAGCGGCCTTTGCCTGTTCGCCAAGTACCTGGTTTCACACTGAATCCCTTTCCCTTTGGCCGAATCATTTTGGCGAGGTGGCATGTTGGAGCGCAGCAGCCCGGTCGACGAGGCGGTTCCATCGGCTACATTGTTTGACGGGCTTGTGTGCTACTGGGGGAGCGTACAGGTAACGATAGCCGTCGCATGAGTGCTTAGTGACGAGGCCGTAGTTCGCCCACCTGACCAACGTGCCTTCACTGATGTCGAGTTTTGATGCCATCTCAGCCTTTGTCAGCATGCCCCGATCCCGCAGTCGATCGTAGCGGGAGCGCAATCCATACTGCTTGACGAGGTAGATCACGCGGAGATCGGTAAACCGCGCGCTTGCCTGATCGCGCCGTGCCGAGCCGCCCGGGCGGATGCCCTTCGCATTCAGGATGTTCGCGATCTCGGCGCATATGTGATTTTCCAGGAGGCTGTCCACCAACTCGACGACCTCGGGTCGGGTCTTCACTTGTTGCGCAGAAGATTTTGGGTTCTGGGTCGTCAACGTCTGGGTTTTCCCACCTTTGAAGCGGACGTGGATCCGGGTTTCTCCCTCGGCAGCAAACTTGAGCAGTGTTACGTCCTCGATAACGTAGGCGAGCAGTTGCTTGCGTTCGCGGTTTGGCAGGTCCGGATCTCGCCAGACTGTCTTGAAGTCGGTCGTCATGGCGATCAACCGCTCCCGGACTGCGTCGTCCAACACGATGCGGTCCTGGCGCAGGGCGCGCTCTCTTTCTTCCTGTGCGCCGGCCAGGATGCGCAACTTGTCGTTCCAGTCGTGTTCAAGTGTATCGGCAACGAGGCGATTGCCGGGATCAACCAGCATGAACCGACGCTGTGCAAGCTCGGCATCGATCTGAGCGCGTTCGACGGCACGCCGCCGGAGCCGATCGGCCTCGTCATAGCGGGCTTCGATTTCTTTCCTGATCTCCAGCGCCAACTCGACGGCATGCGGCGTCATTTCCGCGGCAATCAGGTCGCCGATCACCTCATCGACGGGCCAGCCGGCGATCGTTTGGCAATGCGGTTCCCCTCGGGAGCTGTATGCGCGGTTGCAGACGTACCAAGTGTCCACCTGGCCGCGTCGAGCGGCGTAATGGACCCTCATATGCGCGCCACAACGGCCACACACGGCGCGCCCCTGCAACAATGCC
>CAILBQ010000380.1 GCA_903832475.1 uncultured Acidobacteriota bacterium
ATGTCGCCGGTGATGTAGCGCTCGGCCCAGCGGGGATCGTCGTGGGCAATGTGCGCGTTCCGGTAGGCGTCGAGGCCGCGTTGCGGCGTGCTGACGGAGACCAGGTAATCGAAGCGGTCTCCGCGCTGAATGCCCATGTAGTTGGCGACGGGGCCGAGGCCGTGGGTCGGGTAGAGATTGCCGTCGCGCTGCGTGTGGAAGCCGCGGCGCCATAGGCCTTCGCCCTTATTTGAGAAGAGCTCTTCGCGCAGGTCATGAATATAGGCGCCTTCGCCATAGAGCAGGTCGCCAAGCATGCCGGCATGCGCCATGCGCAGAATGAGCGTCTCGTTGTAGCCGTAGCAGCAGTTTTCCAGCATGATGCAATGGTGGCGGGTTTCCTCAGAGGTGTCGACCAGCTTCCAGCAATCCTCAATGCTGATGGAGGCGGGGACTTCGACGGCGGCATGCTTGCCGTGCTTCATGGCGGAAACGGCCATCTCGACGTGCCAGTTCCAGGGAGTGGCGATGATCACCAGGTTGAGATCGTCGCGGCCAACGAGAGATTCAAAGGCATGGTCGCCGTTGGTGTAGAGCTCCGGCGACTTCTGGCCGGCTTTCACCACCATGGACTGGGCGTGTTCGGCCTTTTCGCGGACCACGTCGCAGAGGGCGAGGACTTGTATGTCCGCGGCGAGGAGATTTTCGAGCAGGCTGGTGCCGCGGCCGCCGGTGCCGATGATGCCGATCTTTGGAGTGGCGGCGGTGAAGGGAACGTCCATCATGGTGGCATGTGGCGTGGCCGCTTCGGCGTGGAGCGCCAGGCCTACGCCCACGGCGGTCATGCTGCTCAGGCGCAGAAAATTCCTGCGGGACAGCTCGTCGATTGTCTCGGAAATCTTGTCGCTCATGGTTCTCCTGGCACAAAGCAAAATGGTGGTCTGACGGGTGCGGGTGATGGATCCAGGTTGGAAAACGCTACCGGTTCAATATATCGTTCGCACAGCGGTTGCGTGCAGCTTCGTGGTTTTGTCCGGGCGACAAAGTCTTTTATGGCACTGGAATTGGCCGTGTGCTACCTTACGGATGCTTCCCCTTGACGCGCCCAGTTGCGGTTTTGCGAACAACGAAGAAGATTCAAAGCCACTTCAAACACCGAAACTTGCCACACTGAAAGGTTGAACCGCATGCATGCGACGATCGCCACGCAAGAGTTCGTACCGCCGGCTCCGGCCATGGCCGGCCCGGTTGCGCCCCCGCCGCGCAATGTTGCGGTGGACGCCTATCGCGGGCTGGTGATGCTGCTCATGATGGGCGAAGTGATGAGCTTCTCCAAGGTGGCGCAGGCTTTTCCAGGCAGCTTGTTCTGGCGCATCCTGTCCTACAACCAGACGCACGTGGAGTGGGCCGGACTGGGACTGCACGACATGATCCAGCCTTCGTTCACATTCCTGGTCGGCGTGGCGATGCCGTATTCAATTGCCAGCCGCGTGCGCAAGGGAGAAAGCTTTAGACGCCAGCTCGGGCACGCGTTGATCCGCAGTCTCTTGCTGGTCTGGCTGGGCATTTTCCTGCGATCGCTTGCCGGCCCGATGACCAACTACACCTTTGAAGACACGCTCACACAGATCGGCCTGGGCTACACCTTTGCCTTCCTGCTGGCGTTCTGCAAGCCGCGCTGGCAGATGGTGGCGCTCGCCGCAATCCTGTTTGGTTACTGGCTGGCATGGGCGCTCTATCCCGCGCCGGGGCCGGGCTTTGACTATGCTGCGGTGGGCGTG
>CAILBQ010000381.1 GCA_903832475.1 uncultured Acidobacteriota bacterium
AATTAACTTAAACTTAAGGGGTTTTTTCTGTCCAGGGGGATTTGGGGTAGGTGGTGTGGAGGAGGGTGAAGGCGGCTTTGCTGATGGCGGTATTTTCGGCTTTGGACTGGGATTGGTCGTACACGCCGAAGCCGTAGTGGGTGGCGCGGACGGTGAGGGCGAGAGCTTCGGGGACTTCGGGGTCAGTGGGGTAGGTTTTGGCGTAGTCGAGGACGCGGCGGCCGAGGAGGACAGGAGCGCGAGGAAGCTGCTGAAGGCGGGTCCATTGGGCTGTGCCCGCGGATCGCTCGGGGGACGTGAGGAAGTCGGGTCGCGAGAGGGGGAGTGGTGGCGGAGGGTTGAGGCGGGCGTTGGTGTCCTGATCAGCCGCGTCTCCCCACCAGTTGTCGCGAAAGACGTCGAGGTCCTGGTAGGTGGCGAGGCGGGAGACGCCGGGCTCGACGGAGGGGCGGAGGCCGGGATTGCGCAGGATGGCGAGGACGGCGGGGAATCCTGTGCCTGTCGTGGCGGATTGGTGGAGGGGTTTGGGGAGGAGCGGCGCGAGGCGGGCGGCGACTGGCGCGTCTTCGAGGACGATGCTGCGGGTCCAGGCGGCGAGGGCGACTTCTTCGCGGAGGTTGGGTGGGAGGGATGGTGAGGTTGCGGCGTCAGCGAACAGGGTGAGGGGGAGCTGGCGGTTGAGGACGAAGACGGCGTCGTCATCGAATTGGAGATGGGGCTTCTGGTCGGGGCAGATTGAGTTTTTGTCGGTCTGATTCGGGGAGTTTACGCATTGTTCGTGGATGGCGAAGGCGCCCTCGGTTTGGAAGACAAGGTCGATGCGGGGCGCGTAGCGAAGGAATTCGGCGTAGTTGCGGGCGACGGCGAGGCGTTCGGCGAGGAGGGCGTTGTCGTGGGAGTCTTGGGGAGTCTTGATGGGAGCGATGGCCTGGTCCAAGAGTGCCCGCGCCTGGTCGTGCTGGCCATGGCCGATGAGCAGGCGGACGCGGTGGTAGAAGACGGTGTCGTAGGCGGGAGAAGAGGTTGGGACGGCTGCTGCTGCGGCGAGGAGTTGGGGGGTGGAAGAGTCGGTCGGGTCCGCCTGGACGAGAGCGGCGACGAGCCAGGGGAGGGCGTGGTTCTGCTGCCAGAGGGCGAGCGGGGTGGGGTTGGCGGTGCTACGGAAGGCCTGGATCCAGGCGTAGAGGGGTGGAGGATTTTTGGGGACGATCTGCTTCAGCAAGGCGAAGTTGAGGTCGGCGAGGTCGTTGGCGAAGTTGGGATCGGGGTGGGGGCCGGCGAGGGCGGTGCAGAGATCGGTGAGGCGGCGTTCGGGGTCGGTGCGTATGAGGACGAGGTTGAGTTCATCCTGGATGATGCGGTGGGTCGGACGGTCTGGCGCGGTGGGCTGGGCTGCGATGGTCTCGAGCATCTGCTGAGCGCGCAGCATGGTGGGCTTGTCGAAGGTGGCTAGTTCAGCGCTATAGGGGTCAGTTTTGGAACCCATGGCGAAGGCTTGTCGGACGGTGGCGCGGGCGGCGAGGTAGGCTCCCCAGGGCTGCCAGGGGGAGGATTTGTCGGCGGAGATGGCGGCGAACTGGCGGGCAGCTTCCTCGTAGTGTTTGGCGTAGAAGGCGGCGGCGGCGGACTGGTAGGCGCGGTCGGCTTTGAGGAGGGCGGGCGCGTCGGCCGGGGCGGGATCGGGCGAGTGGCTGGTGGGGCCGGCGCAGTTGGAGAAGACGGTGTCCTGGGCGTGGATCCAGTCGAGGAGCCATGGGCTCCTGGCTCCCCAGGCGGTGACGCGTTTGCGCAGGGTGAGGGCGGCGGTTTGGAAGGCGGCGTTGGGGCAGTTGAGGTAGCTGGGGTCGAATTCAACCATGCCATCCTGGGTCTTGGGGAGGGCGAGTTCGGGCTGGGTGGGAACGGAGGGGAAATCAGCGCGGGCGTTGAGCCATGTGTCGGGCGACTGGGTGGCGCGTTCCGCCTCACGTGTGGCGACGAACTGGGCGTCGGTCTGGTTTTTCACTTCAAAGGGATGGTCATAGGCCAGGAACTCTTCGTTGGAGAGCTTGCCGTCGTTGAGGTAGCGGAAGGCAACGGCGAATTCGTTGGAGTCGAATCCGGTCTGGAGGATGCCGAGCTGGCCTTTGGCGAAGGCGGCGAAGTTGTCGGGGGCGGTCTTGCGGACGAAGACGTCGGGCTCGAAGTCGGGGCCGCAGGCAAGGACGCCGAGGTGGGGGGTGAGGACGGCGATGAGGACGAGAGCAACCGGGAAAATCGCAGCGAAGGGGCGGGGCAGGCGAAGGTTCAAGGGAGGCTCCGTTCAAGGGCGGGGAGATCTTTTTGCCAACCGTTATCGGGGAAGATGTAGAGGCGTTTCTGGGCGAGGCCGGAGGGCCAGGGTTCGCGGGTGGAGAGGCCGTAGGAGGCGCGGCAGAGGGGTTCGCGGATGCGGAAGTCGTCGACAGACGGCGGGGCGCGGCGTCGGTCGGGTTCCATGCGGAAGAACATGGGGACAGCTTCGTCGATAGGAAGGTCGCCGAGCCAGTCGTCGTAGGAGCACCAGGAGGCGAGGGCGGTGATGGAGATGGGGAGATCGGGGGGCAGGGCGTGGCGGAGATCGATGAGGAGAGCGCGGTAAAAGGGGCGCTGAGAGCGGGTAGCGTCGAAATCAATCTGGACGGCGGAGATGCCGGGTTCGCGGGCGGTAGAAAGGATGGCCTCGAGGGCGGCGGCGCGGTTGGCGGAGTCGAGGACGGCTGTGCGCCGGGCTTCGATGCGGATGACCGGGATGCGCGTGGATGCGGCGGGGAAGGCAACGGGGTCTCGGCGCGGCTGCCGGGTGACGTCGGGGCCGATGGTGAGGGTCTGATCGAGGTAGGCGATAGCGTACTTGCGGGTGTCTTGCGGAGAGTCGAGGGAGCGGAGATCTTCGCGGCGTTCCCAGGCCCAGAGGGTGATGGGCGGGAGGGCGGACATGCGGTTGGGTGGCAATGGGGGCGTGTCGGGGCGGATGGCGAGGCTAAGCGCGAGGGCAATGCAGGCCAGGGAGGCCTTCGAGAGCAGAGTGGAGGGCATGGCGGCGTCTCCACAATGCACTACTTCGAAGGGGAAATCAAATGAGAGTTTGGTGCGGGGAGCTGGTCTACTTTGGTTCCTGGGATTTTTCGGTTGCATCTGTGGACTTATTGTCCTGCTTGAGTGCGGCGGCGCGATCTTTTTCGGCCTTTGCGTGAGCTCTGGCTGCTTTCTCCTGCTGCTTCTGACGGATTCTCTGGGCTTTGATTTCCCTTTTGGTCATGGGAGGAGCGTCGGGGGCATCCTGCACCGTGGTGGTAGTCGTCGTAGTTTCAGGGGCCGCCGGCGGGGTTGCGGTTTGTTGCGCGATGGCGATGGTTGAGAGCATGCTCAACCCGAGTACAGCAAGACGCTGAATCGATGTCATGGGTTCCTTTGTTATGCGGGAGGAAAAGCTGAATAGACCCGGTAACTCGATAGTCTGCTTAAAGACAGGAAAGATATGGTCAATTCGGGCCACGACTTTCTCGGGTTTTTGGCGCTGCGGAGCATTTCGAAGCGGTGATACTGTTTCACAATCACTTAGTAAGTTATGTATTGCTATTTAGTGCTCGTGCGCTGGTCGTCATCATTTGTCAAAGCGTCTTAGTCGAAAACATCTTAGTCAAACGCGGAAGATAACTCGCCGGGGCCTCTCCAGGCCCAGAACATGCAGAGGGGGTGGGTGATGAGCAGGCTTGCTGATGAGCACGCTCCATCTGCTGAGAAGGAGGGTCAGGATCAAGGGAACCAGGAGCATGACGATGGCTGCAGGTTTAGGTTCGGACTGACAGCGAGAAGGGCTCTGGGCTCAGAATGCATCCGAGGTCAAGCTGATGGCTGCTTCCAGAATGGGGATGGGCCGACACGTTCCAGTTCGTAGGGGCGCATGAATTCGGCGTCGCCTGCGTGATCTTTGTTCAACTCGCCGTCGCGGAAATATTGCTCCATTTTGCCGGCGGGAGTGAAGGCGATGATGAGGCGGCTGGGTGTGGGACCGACGGAGGAGAAGGTGTGCGGGACGCGGCGAGGAGCGAGCACGGAGGCTCCGGGGTGCAGATGGACGCGTTGTTCACCGATCTGGAAAGCCACTTCGCCGTCCATGACGTAAAACCACTCTTCCTGATTCAGGTGCAGGTGAAGGGGCGGGCCGCCAGGAAGAAGGTTTGTGTGTTCTATGACGAAGAGTCCGCCGTTGGTTTCATGAGTGGGGACTTTGAACAGAATGGAGCTGAAGCCGAGGGAGTGGGGCTGGTTGGAGTAATCCTCGCCAGGGTTGACGACGTGGAGCCGGGACGGAAGGGGAGCTGAAGGGGTGGGGGCTTGCGCGGCGAGGAAGCTCTGCATGCTGCCAGCGGGGACGATAGCGGCGAGGGCTTTGAGAAACGAGCGGCGTAGCATACGTCTCCTTGCGGATGGTCTGGGGAAGGGCTAAGAGTATTCCCGGCAGTCGCGCGTTTTCAAGAGAATTGCGCACCGATGGTAGGCAAAAGGCCATGCTGCCGGAGCGAGGGGCTTTGGAGGGGTGGTTGGTTAGTCTAGGAACGGCGAACAGTGATGAGACTTTTTTGGATCTGGCGTGGGGTGATGGGTCTTGTCTTGCCGCTCGCGGTTGCGGCGGGCGGGGCGCAGACCTCGGTGAAGGTGCCGGGCGGACTGCCGGATCTGGCGACAGCTGGGGAAATGGGGGCGGAGCTGTTTGCGCAGGCCGGCTCGACGGGGATGGTGCTGGTGGTGGTGCGGGAGGACGAGGTGTTCTTTCGCGGGTATGGGGAGACGGCGCCGGGGTCGGGCCAGAGATCGG
>CAILBQ010000382.1 GCA_903832475.1 uncultured Acidobacteriota bacterium
CCCGAATTCATTCGCCCAATAATGAATGTCCGAAGAGAGTTTCGGATTGATTTCGTTCGGATCGTGGGGGCCTTTCGTTTTGGATACTTCTTGTTCTTCCGGAGTAGTGATCTGCTCTGCCATCTGAATTCCTCTTTTCCGCCGAAAGGCTTTGAACTTTGATCCATTCGGCAGGGCAGGGGATGTACGGGTGGTCAAATCAGGCTGGCTGCTCTCTTTCGCTCTTCGGTTCCATGAACAGCTTGCCGGCGGCGGCCAGCACCAGCACCATCCCCGCGCAAATGGCAAACACCATCCGCACCGTGGTGAACTGCGCCAGCATTCCAGACAGCAGCAGTCCCAGGATCTGCGCTGTAAAAATGCAAGACATCACTGTGCTTCCGACTCGTCCCATCAGCTCCCGCGGAGTCTCCTGCTGGATCATCGTTTGCGCCGGGATGATGATCCCCGCCACGGCAAAGCCGATCAGAAAGTTGCCCGCCATGGTCGTCCAAACCTGCGTCACTGCCGCCAGGATTACCAGCCCCACCGCTATTCCCACGAGCCCGGAATACACCAGGATGGTGTTCTTCACTCGCACCGCGTAGGCATTGAGCACATTGATTCCGCTGAGGATCCCTACCCCGATCATCGCGCTCGCCCAGCCGTAGATTTTGTTTCCGCCATGAATCGAGTCGCGAACATAGACCGCGATCAGCGGCCCAAAGCACCCCATGACAAACATTCCAGAGGCCAGCGCCAGAATCACAAACAACAGGCCTGCGTGATGCAGGATGAAGTTCAATCCCTCGCGCATGTCGTGCCAGATCTTGCCAATGGCCCCGCGATCCTCAGCCAGCGTGTGTTTATGCGGGTCCGCTGTCTCTGCCCGCTTGATGACCAGCGAAGCAATAAAGCACGCCGACGCGAAAAAGCTGGCCGCATCCAGCACATAGCACGCCTTCGGCCCGAAGGAAGCAACCAGCATCCCCGCGGCCGCCGGACCGACGATGCGCATGATGAACATGACCTGCTGCATCAGCGCATTGGAAGACCTGAGCCCGTGGAAGGGAACCGCCTCGCGAATGACCACTCCCTGCGCCGGCCCAAAAAAGCTCGACACCACGCTGATCGCCGCCAGGATCAGGTAAAAGTGCCAGAGCTCGGTCGAATAAAGAAGCAGCAGCACCAGCAGTCCGCGAATCACATCGCTCGAGACCAGCGTCTTTTTCAGCGGCCAGCGATCGACAAACACGCCCGCAATGATTCCCAGCAGCGCGATCGGCACCTGGTACGCGATCTGGACGCCAGTCACCTGCTGCGCTGTCGCATGCAGCTTGAAGGTGAGCACTCCGATCACCGCAAACAGCGCCAGAAAGTCTCCAAAATTCGACACAATCTGCGCGTACCAGAGCCGCCGCATCACGCGGATGCGCAGCACCTCGCGCATGCTCATCGAAGCCGGAGGCATAGCCGCAGTTTCTGTCTTCAATTCTTCGGGAAGGCTGGCAGATGTCATAGAGTTACTCCAGTTTAAAGGCGAATGACAGTTTCTGTATCTTTCGCTCAAGCTCTCAGGCAGTTATCGAAACGCAAGCGTATACTGAGCCGTTCCCAATCAATCGATTTCTAGCCGACGTTTTCTCACCGTTGTTCGGATTTCGATGGAAACGGCGACCTAGTCGCAGGGCTTTTTTCCCTACTGCGCGGGGGAAAATCGGCTGCTGGTCCAATTGTTCTGGAGAAGAGATGATGAAATATCTTGCTTTGATTTCAATTTTGCTGGTTTCCTTGCTGTCCGCCTCGGCTTCCTCGAAGAAACTCACCGTAGATCAGCTCAAGGAAAAGTTGATTTCGTTGCAGCAGGCGAAGAAGACGGATGCGGAAGTAGCCACTCAGTTGAAAACCGTGGAACTCAGCGAACAGTTAACCCATTCCGCCGCTTTGACTCTGAATTCCTATCTGCCCGGACCCGATAGTGCGGTGGAGATCGAAATTCTCCAGGGACGTACCGCCCTGCTTCCTCCGCCTTCCTCTGACCTGCCGCAAGATGCTGCTCCCGACCTCGCCGCCCAGAAAGCCCTGCTGGCCAAGACCGTCGACTACGTCATGAAGATTTACATGCAGAGCCCGCATTTGGAGACCTCCAAAACAACCTATCGTTTTCAGGACGGCCTGGAATACATCCGCACCAACTCGGGCGTCATGAATGGCTCGGGCGACAACAATCCAAGCTGGCATAAGCCCGATCCATTCATGCATTTTCTGGGCTCACACACCGGCACCGTGGAGAGCGACAAGGGAATTGAAAAGCCGCCCTCCGTCAAGAACAAGGCTCCCTGGAGCCAGAACGGTCAGACCTCCGAAGGAGGCCCTGGACCCGTACTCAGCATGATCCTGCAGGACGCGGCCGCAGGCGGCAAGCTGCAGTGGCTGCACTGGGAGATGCTCGACGGCAAGAAAACCGCGGTCTTCTCCTTTGCCGTTGACCGCAAGAAGTCCCACTACACTGTCGACTACTGCTGTTTTCCCGTCCGATCCCAGACAGGAGCTCTGTATTACGTTCCCGAAGCCAACATGCAGACCGGCGTTGACTGGAAAGCTTTTAAAGCGAATGTGGGTTACCACGGACGGTTTTTCATCGATCCTGAATCGGGCACGGTGGTGCGTCTTATCACCCAGGCTGAGCTGAAGCCCACCGACGCGGTCCACCAGGAAGACATGCGTATCGACTACGGTGCGACGACGGTCGGGACCGACACGCTGATGCTGCCCGTGAGCACCTTTACCCTCACGGAAGTGGTTCCCAACGGAGACGATTCCGGGGCCACCTATTCCATTCGCCACACGCTCTATCGCGCCTCATATCAGGATTATCATCCTGCGGACACCAGGCCGGCCGCCGGCAAGTAGCCGCTTACATTCCTCCCCGATCCTGCCCGGTACGGCGCGTGGCTTACCTAGCTCCGCCCCTCGCTGCTACACTTGCGCTTTGTGTGGCTGCGTCAGGGCAATTTCCCAATCCGACACCTTGCTTGATAAGACGCACCACCTGACTCCACAACTGACGGGTGCTTCCTGCCCGGCAGGTGCGAAGGACTTGATGACGAAACAGAATTTGAGTGGCCCGGCCCCCAGTGACTACCCTCCTATCCGCACGGTGAATGAGCTTTTCCTTCGTGTTGCCCGATCCAAGCGGCCGCAGGCGATGCTCTGGCAGGATGCTGACGGCGCGTGGGAACCGATTTCCTCTCAGGAGGTTTACCGACGCGTCCGATCCCTCGCCCTGGCGTTCCAGGCATGGGGCATCGTCCACGGCGATCGCATTGCCATCCTCAGCGAGAATCGCTGGGAGTGGGCCGTTACTGACTTCGCTGTCCTGGCCATCGGCGCCGTCGACGTCCCTGTTTATCCCACCCTGACCGCCGAGCAAGTCGGCGAGCTGATGCGCGACTCGGGCAGCCGCATCCTGGTCGTGTCCAGCCGGGCTCAGTTCGACAAAGTGCAGTCCGTCCGCGCGACCACCGCCCTCGAACACGTCATTCTGATGGACTCAACCGACGTGCCTTCAGGAGCCGTCGCCTTCGCCTCGCTCATGACTGGCGCCAGCGAAACCGACCCCGCTTTCGACGCGCTTGTCGAATCCATCCAGCCCACTGATCTCGCCACCCTCATCTACACCTCCGGCACTACGGGCGAGCCCAAGGGCGTCATGCTCACCCATGGCAACATCGCCTCCAACACCAGCGTCAGCACGCGGGGCTTTGGCTTCAGTTCGAAGGACTCCTGCATCTCCTTTTTGCCGCTTTCGCACATCACCGCGCGCGCCCTCGATTACGCCATGATGTTTTCGGACGCCTCGGTCGCCTACTGCCCCAAGTTCGACGAACTTCCCGCCCGCATGAAGGAAGTCCGCCCCACCGTCTTTGTCGGCGTGCCGCGCGTGTATGAAAAGATCCGCCAGGGCGTCGAGCAAAAATCCTCGGTCTCGCCCGTCAAGAAACGCATTCTCGCCTGGGCCGTCAAGACCGGCGGCCGATTCCGCGAAGCCATTCACGACCGCAAGCAGCCCGGCTCGCCGTTCTGGAAAATCGCGAACAAGCTCGTGTACAGCAAGATCCAGGAAGCTTTTGGCGGCCGCGTCACCACCTTCGTCTCCGGCGGCGCGCCGCTCGGAATGAATACGGGCAACTGGTTTGCATCAGTGGGCATTTCGGTGCTCGAAGGCTACGGCCTTACGGAAACTTCCCCCGTCATCGCCATCAACACTCCGCAGGCTCACCGCATGGGCGCCGTCGGCAAGCCCATCGCCGGCGTGGAATGCAAGCTCGCGGCGGATGGAGAACTCCTCGTCCGCGGCCATGGGATCTTTCAGGGCTACTGGAAAAAGCCGGAAGCCACTCGCGAAGTCATCGACCCGGAAGGGTGGTTCGCCACCGGCGACATCGCCCGCATCGATGATGATGGCTTCCTATACATCACCGATCGCAAGAAGGAACTCCTCAAGACTTCGGGCGGCAAGCTCATCGCGCCTCAGCCCATTGAAGGCAAGCTCAAGGCCAACACGCTCGTTGCCGAAGCCGCCATGATCGGCGACCGCCACAAATTCGCAGCCGTCATCCTCTCGCCCAACTTCGCTGCTCTTGAAGCGTGGGCCGCGCAGCAGGGAATCACCGCCTCCAGCCGACGCGATCTGATCGCGGTCCCGCGCGTGGTCGAGGCGTACGCGGAGATCGTCGACAAGGTCAACGCCGGTCTCGCCAACTTCGAGACCATGAAGCGCTTCCGCATCGTTCCCGAAGAATGGAAGCTCGAAACCGGCGAGC
>CAILBQ010000383.1 GCA_903832475.1 uncultured Acidobacteriota bacterium
CCGCACCGGCAAGTGGTTCTGCGTCGACCACTGGGGCGTCAAGCCTGACATCCTGGTGACGGCCAAAGGTATCACCTCGGCTTACGTCCCGCTCGGCCTCACTGCGACAACCACCAAGATCGCAGAGTACTTCGAAGAGCATTACTTCTCGCACGGCCACACGTACGAGGCACATCCGATGACCCTTGGCCCGGCCGTCGCGACTATCGAAGAGATGCAGCGTCTGGACCTCGTCAACCGCGCCGCTGAACTCGAGCCCTACGTGCGAGGAAAGCTCGAAACTCTGAAAGCTAAACATGCGTCGATCGGAGATGTCCGCGGCCTGGGTCTCTTCTGGGCGGTGGAGTTAGTCAAGAATCGAGAGACCAAAGAACCATTCAACACCATGCGCGACAAGGTCGAAGGCAAGCCGCTGGTCGTCGATCAGGTCGCGGCCAAGATGATGGGCATGGGCGTCGCGCAACAGGCCTGGGTAAGCCACTTCGTGATCGCTCCTCCATTGATCGTGACCAAGGCTGAACTCGACAAAGGCATCGACGCTCTCGATGAATCACTCGCCATCGCCGATGCGCTCGTCAACTGTCATCCTTCACAGTCAAGTTAACTCAAGGGCTGGGCAAATGCCCGGCCCTTGATGTTTGCATCCGAATCGGAACCACCGGCTGCAGCCTGGCACGCTTGGGAAGAAAGGGCCGTTCGATGAAACAGTAAGTAAGCATGCTGAACGCAACCACGATAATGCTGATACCGATCACTGCTGCCCAATACTTGAGCGGTGTCATCGACGCGATTGGCATGTGTTGATTCAGCAGAGTAGACAGCACGTAAAGTAGGACGCCATGGAAGATATAAACGCTGTAGCTGATCTGCCCCAGCGACCGCATCGGCCTGCTCGTCAAGACACCAAAGCAGGAATTTCCGGCGGCCACCGCGATGAATACCGGAGCTAGCAAAATCGGCTCATACCAGGTGTAATCAGCGGGAATCCACGTGAACTGGATCGTCAGCAAAATCAAGCATGCGCATGTAATCCAAGACGAACGAAGCCAATTCAGCAATCGCTCATTCCATCGTGGATACACCGCCAGCATGCCTACCGCGAAGCTCGTGGCCATAGCCAGGGTGAATCGCTGCACAACGTCGACACTGCAACCCAATGGTCCACTCTGCGCGGGAAATCTGGTCAGCACGTAGTCAACAATGCCCATCGCAAAAAACAGAAGCAGCAGTCGCGGAAGCTTGCGAAACCAGACCAGCGCGGGCAGCACAAGGTAAAAGATCATCTCCGTTCGCAACGTCCAATACACGCCGCCCGTTACCCTCTCTTGCGCCAGTCCGTTCAAATCCGGCAAACACGGAAATCCGACCAGAATCCATTGACCCGCATGCTCCATCAGCCTGCGCACGCTTTCGCGCAGTTCAAATTTCGTCATCACCACGGTCACCAAAAACGCAAGCAGAATTGCTGCCCAATATGCTGGAAGAATGCGGCGGATCCGATTTGGCCAAAGGCGGACCGCACGAATGCTGCTGGGATCCTTCAGCATCTTTCCCCAAAACAAATAACCACTGATAAAGAAAAACATAGTTACCGCGGTCGGACCCAGTTGCGAATAAAAGTTTGAAGCAGGAGTGCTCCAGTTGCCGGTCCTGTAGAACACGAAGGTCAGGTAGGCGTGATGAAAAAACACCGATGAGGCAAGCAACCCGCGCAAGCCGTCCAGCGGTAAGGATGCTCTATGTGCACTTGTCTCTTCCTCGAGGAGTGGAAGCAAACGAGACATAGCCGCGCACACAAGCGCCATCAATGGCACTCCGACCAACACGAGCAGCGGATCGTCGATGGTAAGCATGCACTGGATCGTTGCGGCAACGCAAACCCAGTCAGTAAACCATTGCCGGGATTAACCTGCCCGTGCAATTCAGCACAAGCGCAGAATCTGCCATCACTCGTACTTGGCGAGTCAAGACGACCACCGCAAATCACCTTGAACGCTTATAAGTTACAAAAAATCACTAACAAGTGCACGTCATCCGGTTTCTCCTTCAGAACTGACAGGCACGGGAAAGAGGCGCATCAACGCGGCATACATCGCTCCCGCGAGGAAGAATCCGACAAACCACGAGTAGTCATAGAGAAACCGCAGCACGGGTATCCACAGTCCGACCAAAGCTACGGCTACGCCCATCACCAGGGCAGCGATAGCGCGTGGATTGATTCCCTTGGAGTAGTGATATATGCCTTCGGAGTGATACAGCGAGTTCACGGAAAGCTTCGTGTGGCGGATGAAAAAATAATCTGTAATCATGATGCCCGCGACCGGCCCGAGCAATCCTGAGTATCCCTCCAGCCACCCAAAGATATACGCATCGGGTGTTGCCAGCAGCTTCCACGGCTGCATTGCCAGGCCCAGGAAACCGGTGATCATGCCGCCCGTGCGATAACTGATCAGCCGCGGATAGAGATTGGAAAAGTCATTGGAAGGCGAGACGACATTGGCGCCGATATTCACGTTCAACGTGGCTACCAGGATCGCAATCAACGCGATAAACGCTATGACGGGCTGATGGAATCGCCCGATCAGCGTAATTGGATTCCAGATGGGCTCGCCAAACAACACTACACTCGCGGACGTGACTGCGATACCGACAAAGGTGTACAGGGTCATGGCCACGGGTAGTCCAAAGCCCTGGCCAACGATCTGTGCTCCTTGGGACTTCGAATATCGCGTGAAATCGGGAATGTTCAAAGCGAGCGTTGCCCAGTAGCCAACCATGCCAGTCAAGGTGGGAAAGAAGACCAGAAGAAAATCATGCCACGAATGAAACTTGCTCGGCGTTGAAAGCATGGTGCCAAAGCTTCCCGCCTTCAGCCGCACCCAGATTAACAGCGCGGCGGCCATGACAAACATGAACGGTGCGCCAAACCCTTGCAGGAAGCGAATCGAATCCACGCCGCGCCACACCACGGCCATGTTCAGCAGCCAGAAGCCAAGAAAGCAAGCCCACAATGCCCATGGCACCGAGGCCGCCGATGGCCACAAGACCAGTAGCATCGAGTGAATTGCCATACCGCCAATCCACGTCTGAATGCCGAACCATCCGCACGCCACAATCGCACGCAGCATCGCAGGAATATTCGCGCCCACCGGGCCAAAGCTCGCTCGCACAAAGACCGGAAACGGAA
>CAILBQ010000384.1 GCA_903832475.1 uncultured Acidobacteriota bacterium
ATGCGCATGCCGTCGCGATCGCTCTCGTCGCGCACGTCGGAGATTTCGTCGATGACCTTTTCGTTCACCAACTCGGCGATGCGCTCGATCAGCTTGGACTTGTTGACCTGGTACGGGATCTCGTTGACGATGATCGCCGTTTTTTCCTTGGTGAGCTGCTCGGTGGCCACTTTGGCGCGCATGAGGAAGCGGCCGCGGCCGTTGGTGTACGCCTGCGCGATGCCGCTCTTGCCGAAGATGAAGCCGCCGGTGGGGAAGTCCGGACCCTGCACATGCCGCATCACTTCGAGCAGCCCGGCGTGGGGATCGTTTACCAGTTCGATGGTGGCGTTCAGAATCTCGGTCAGGTTATGCGGAGGGATGTTGGTCGCCATGCCGACAGCGATGCCATTCGACCCATTTACGATCAGCGTGGGAATGCGCGTCGGCAGAACAGAAGGCTCGGAGGTCGATTCGTCGTAGTTGGGAACGAAGTCGACCGTTTCCATCTCGATGTCGGCCAGCATTTCACCGGCAATGCGCTGCAGGCGGCACTCGGTGTAACGCATGGCTGCCGGCGGATCGCCGTCAACAGAGCCGAAGTTGCCCTGCCCGTCGATCAGGGGATACCTGAGCGAAAACGGCTGCGCCATGCGCACCATGGTGTCGTAAATCGCCGAGTCGCCATGGGGATGGTAGACACCCATGGTCTGGCCGACGACCTTGGCGCACTTGGTGTATTTCTTGTTGTGCTCCAGGCCCATCTCGCTCATGGCATAGAGCACGCGGCGATGGACCGGCTTCAGCCCGTCGCGAACGTCGGGGAGGGCGCGTCCGATGATGACCGACATCGAGTAGTCGAGATACGACCGGCGCATCTCGTCTTCGATGTTGATGGAAATGACGTTGCTGGGAGGTGGTCCGCCGGCTTCGAGAGGGAGTTGCGGGTTCTGATCGTCTGCCATAAGTGTGGGCGCGCACGAAGGGGCGGGAAGTGTGCAGGATGAAGCAGGCCTGAGCTTCGCGAGCTATGGCTTTAGTTTAGCGGTTTTGGGGTCAGGAAGCAAGCAATCGAGAGACAAATAAGTCCTTGTTTTCGTGTGTGTTAGCTGGAGATTCCCGGGGCCTCGGAATGACTCGGCGCGGGAAAGGAAAAACGGATCCCGTTTCCGTGCAAAAAGGGAGTGCGGAGAGCCGTCCATTTGCACGCATGTCAGGCCAAGATTGGCCTTGGAACCGATGGAAATGCAGGTCCTTCGACTCGCCCTGCTTGCTCAGGATGACGAATATGGTTTCGAAGGCGGACTTTCGTGGACGGTATAAAAGTCTTGCAAAAGACGCTACAGCAGGCCGGGGAGGCTGAGGAAGCAAAAGACCGCCTGCAGCAGGATGACGGCGGCGCCAGCGGCCAGCGCCAGCCTGCGTCGCGGAGTGTCGTAGGCGTCCGCGAAAACGCCGGCGATGAAGGTCAGCAGGAACGGAAACGCCCACAGCCACGGGGCGCTGGGCACGCCCACCGTGATCAAAGCCAGCAGCAGCAGCGTGGTCAGGAGGGGCGCGGTGTTGCCGAAGTAGAGCGTCTTGCGCAGACCGAGGTAGAGCAGAACCGCAGCACAGGCCGCCACGGTGATGCCCGCATTCGACCAGGACCAGAAGAAGCGGTGTGCCGGGGCGAGCGAGAATCCCAGTTGCCCGGCGTCCGATCGAAACAGGTAGCTAAAGGCGTCCGCCGAGAAGCCGTAGCAGGCAAACAGCAGCACAAAGGCGCCCACCGACGCGATCAAAAGCACCGGCAGCACCTGGCTTCGGCGGCCTTCGGCGATCCACAGCATGAAGAGCAGTCCCAGCAAAAAGAGCACCGGCAGCGCCGCGATATGAGAAGCGGCGACTACGGCAAAGCAGACGGTCAGCAAAACGATGCGCGGACGCCACTTGCGCCGCGGCCCCTGCATGGCATGCGCCACACCGATCGAGGTGTACAAGCCACCGAAAAATCCAAGCGCCGTCAGGATCTCTGGATTGGGCGAGACCGAGGCGCGCAAAATCGCCGGCGAAACCACGTAAAGCGCCAGCGCCGTATAGCCTCCCCAGTTGCCGAACAGGCGCCGGGTCACCCACCAGAGCGCGGCTCCCAGCACCACGCCGGCAACGAGAAACGGCAGGCGCAACAGGAACAGCACATGGGTCAGCTGGTGGCGCAGCTCCCAGGTCGAGGTCGGGGCATCGAGGGTCTGCACTACCTTGTCTTCCGGCTTGCGGAATGTGTCGGCGACGCGCTCGAGTTCGAGGTTCAGCGTAAGCGGCAGGCCGGCGACGCGGTAGGCCAGCACGCCGTCGTGGATGTTGCCGCACGAGGTGAAGTAGCCAGCCAGCGGCGACGGGCGCTCCCACATCTCGCGGCCGCAGCGGGCGTAGCGGTAGTCCTGTTCGGTGAGCGTCTGGCGCGAAGTCAGCCAGAAAGCCTGCGCCAGGAAAAGCACCAGCATCCCCGCCGCGATGCGCTGAGGCAGGTTGAAGCGAAAGCGCCGAAGAGTCGCAAAACGAGGAGGCATGCTGGCGGTCTGAGTCCTGCTTCAGTTTACCGGAGCAGGATGGCGGCCCGGTGGATCAGGATTACGCCACGCTGATCGACAAGGGATGGTCGCTGTCGGTCAATCGGTAGGCAGAACCTCAACGCACGCCTTGCAGGTGGCTGCCATGGGGAAACCGGCCATAAGATTCACTGCGCATTCATGCCCGCCTGTTCAGCCATTTCCACGATTCGCTGTTTGAGTGCCTGATTCTTCGTTTCTTTTTCGCCGAATTGGTAGACGGTGAATCGAGTTCCTCGTGGGAATTGCTTTATCTTCTCTTCCAAAAGCTCCATGGTTGCTGGGGTGAATTGCGCCAGTGTCAATTGAGGACTCTCGCCAGCATCCCAGAAGGAGATGGGAATCGGACTTTCGGTACTTGTCTTGCGAATCTCGTGGGCCTCTGCACAAGCCTCCTTTCCAACACATTGAAATGCGACCGCGTCAAGCTCTGCGGCGGTAGGTAACCAACCTTGGTTTGCCAACGCGGATCTCACCAACTGCTTGCCAATTTCAGCATCGCCTGAGAGCCCGAGTGCACCGGCTTCGCGATTTTCCAAACGACTCTCATGGCCACGCCAGCGATTACTCCACTTGAGGTAATGCTGAAGGACCTGCTGTTCGACGGACCGATCACCGTGGGTTGCGAGAAGCTTCAACGCATCCAACACAACTTCGTTATCAGGATCGTCCAGAGCCTTCACTGCCTCCGCAAGCAGCGTGGGGTTTGAGACATATTCCCCAACATCCGTAAAGACACTGTGATTGCAACCAGTTTTATCTTCGCCCCGAGCGGCCACGGCGTCCTCAACCATGCCCGGTGCGCCGGTCGCATCAAAGCGAACCAAATACGCGAGTGCGGCGCTCTGCTCCCGGCAATCCCAGACGCCAATCTTGCCTTGGATTTCTTGGCGCACCGTTACCACGGATGCCCCGGTGCCAAAGCGTGCCATCAACGACAGAAGCACTCCCTGCCGATCTTCATTCTCCTTTCGCTTCAGAGCATCGGCCCAGATTGCCTCGAAGTCGGGAAGGGATTCGCTGGGCAGAAATTGGACCGCATCAGCATAGAGTGTGGGATGAGCGGAACCGATTTGGCGCAGAATCTCTTCGCGCGCCCCGGAAGGGTCAACTTCGTACCAGCGGAACAGCGCAGTTGCCTGAAGACACCCACGATACGCGGCCCGCATCTCCTTGCTGCCCAGTCCTTCAGGCGACGGCACTGACATGTGCCTCAAAACCGGGATAATTTCCGGGGTTCGGAGAACATCCCAATGAGAGTCAAGCAGTTGTTGTTGCTCTCTTGCTCCCAAACTCGACAGCGAGCTCGACATCTTTCGGTTTAAGTCCTTCACAATCCCAATCGGCGTGTACTTCGGATGCCAATCGAAGAGCATCTGCAACGTCACCGCTTGCGCCGTTCCTTGCTTGCGGTCGAGCGACTGGTAGGCCAAATTCCACGCTTCTTCCTCGTCCTTCCTTTCTTCCGGCGATCCCAAAAGGAGACTGTCACTGTCATTAAGTTCAGTCCCAAATGCTGGATGGTCTACCTTCGATTGCAGGAAGGCCACCGTACTGAGCAGGTTTGAAAAGACCGGGAAATCCGGCTCCGAAATCCGTTTTTCCAGCGAGGCAACGGCCGAAGCACGCAACCGCCCAGGGAGTCCCCGCAATCCCATCTCAGCTTGTCCCCAGACGTCTTGCTCGTCTTCGCGGTAGTGCTGGGTCAATAAATCGATCGCCTCTTCGGTACCGAGGAAGCGCAGATCGCTCACCGCCTGCCTTCGCGGAGATGTTTCAGAGTTGGATATGTGAGCAGGAGTCGTAGCCAAGACCGCCGCGATCGTGGCCAGTTTCTGTTGCTGCCACTCTTTCGTCGCAGGCACGATCCGCAACGTTATGGAGTTCGATTTGAGCGCCAACGGTCTCTCTTCGCCCGTTCTGTGTCTTCCAATATCGCTCACCCTGCTACTCTTGACCAGCACGGTATAAACGCCTGGATCCTCAAAGCGCACCCATTCGTTTAAATCAATCTCAAGTTTGAATGGCGCGGTTGTTAAGGCGCTAAAATTTGTGAGACCACCGCCCAAAAGAACCCGGTTTTGAAAGTAATCCTGAAGCGGGTCGGACCACCCCCTGGCAGGTAGCACCTCAAATGATTCGTAACCCATCCTTCCGCTACGGTCGTAGCTGGCTTCGTTTATCTCGTAACGTCGGGCGTCAGCTGAGGTGAAACTGAGTCTCAATCGGATGCGCTGGCCTATTCGATACGTTGAACCACCATCTGCTGTACTAATTTTCAACACCGGTAGCGAATCGGCCGCCCGAGCGCATCCTACGCAGGTCAGCATCAAGAAAATCGATAAGAACGCACGCATCGATCCGTTCCTTCTTCCTGTCGGGTTGGACGCAGATGGCCACTTTTGGGCCTCAAGGGTTACAAGCGAGTTACCCTGCATGTCAATGAGCTTGCCTGCGCCCGATTTAAATCATTTTTGAACTTGAACCATTGTAGAGTTTGGACTCGGCCCTAACTTTTTCGGCAACTTTCCGGCGTAAGCTTAAGGCGAAGATGACACATTCCACGGAGCTCAACGTGTTTTCTCGTCTCGGCCTGACGCTTGTTGCCTTGCTGCTCGTTGCGGTTCCGCTTGCGGCGCAAAACAAGCCCACGATTGACAAGGTCGATCCACCGAACTGGTTTGTCTCGCTGCCGTCGCCCATGCTGCTGATCCACGGTGCGGGCCTGGAGAATGCGCACTTCTCCGGCGCGCCCATTCGCCGCACCGTCACGTCGCCGAATGGCCATTGGGCCATGGTCTGGCTTGACACCGCCGGCAAGCCGGCCGCCACACTGCACCTCGTCGCGCATACCGCGGCGGGCAGCGCGGCGTTCGACTACAAGCTGCTCCCGCGACGGCCTGCGACCGACGGCATGGCCGGATTTTCGCCTGCCGACGTGATGATCTGCATCATGCCCGACCGCTTTGCCGATGGCGATCCGGCAAACGACAACCTGCCCGGCTTTCCGCCCGCGGACCGCACACTTCCCCGCGCCTACCACGGCGGCGATCTCAAAGGAGTCATCGATCACCTCGACTACCTGCAGGAGCTTGGCGTCACCGCCGTTTGGCTGACGCCGATCGTGGCCAACAATCCTGTCGGCCAGGACTATCACGGCTATGGCGCGACCGACATGTATGCCGTCGATCCGCGCCTGGGTACACTGGCCGATTACCAGCGTCTCGGCTCGGAGCTGCACCGGCGCCACATGAAGCTGGTATTCGACGATGTTCCCAACCATGTCGGCGGAGCGCATCCCTGGGTTGCCGACTCGCCGCTGCCGGACTGGTTTCACGGCACCGCGACGCAACACGATGAGGCCACCTACGACTTCGGCAGGATCACCGATCCGCATTTGCCCGCAATTGCCGCCCACACGGAACTCGATGGCTGGTTCGCCAATTCCCTGCCCGATATGAACCAGCAGAACCCCGTCGTCGCCCAGTACGAACTCGAGAACATGGTGTGGTGGATCGAGATGACGGGCCTCGACGCGCTGCGCATCGACACCTTCCCGTTCGTTCAACGCAATTTCTGGCAGACCTATCTTGCCTCGCTCAACAATCATTACCCGCATGTGAACTCGGTCGGCGAAGTGGACAATGGCGATCCCACCATCGACGCGTATTTCGCGGGTGGCAGAACGGTCGCCGGGATCGACACCCACCTCACTACTCCCTTCGACTATCCCTACTTCTTTGCCCTGCGCGATGTTCTACTGAATGGCAAGCCGTTCTCTGCCCTCGAATCCGTCTTCCGCCAGGACTGGCTCTATCCTCATCCCGAGCTGCTTGTGCCGATCCTCAGCAACCATGACCAGCCGCGATTCATCTCCGAGAACAACGCAACGCCGGATCTGATGCGCCTGGCGACGGGAATCACGCTGACCGTTCGCGGTACGCCGCAGCTCTATATTGGCGATGAAATTCTGATGCCAGGGGGAGGCGATCCAGACAATCGGCGCGATTTTCCCGGCGGTTTTCCGGGTGATCCTGCCAATGCTTTTGTTGCGTCAGGCCGCACGCCGGAGCAAGCCAAGATGCATGACTTCGCCGCGGCATTGGGGCAATTCCGCGCCAGGACGCCCGCCCTGAAGTGGGGAGCGCAGCAGGACCTTGTCGTCGAGAATGACACGTTCGCCTTTGTCCGCATGCCAAACGCAAAGGCCCCCGCGGTGGTTGCGGATTCCGCATGCAAAGCGTCCAGCGGAGGGCAGGCAATGCTCGTCGCAGTCAATCGTGCGGCAAGCAGCCAGACCATTCACGTGCCGACCATAGGGAATGTCCTGCAGGGCTGTACCGGGATCAACCTGCTCTTCGGCGACAAGGGCGAAACCAAGGGATTCGATCTCGTTCTGCCCCCGTTTGGCTTTGCCATTTATGGGATCAACTAGGCGGGGTAGGTGGTGAGCACGTGCTTTCTACGGCCTGCCATTCGCGAAATCGAAGACCCTTCACCGCTTTGTCGAGTTCACTCATAGCGATAAGCACAAAGCGCACGATTGAACCGCAATCGGAAGCGATTGACCTCGTTGTACTTCCAACAAAAACGCTTGACACAGCTTTTGGCTGCGAAAGGGCGTAACTTCGGCCATCCAAAATTGTTCCACGTGGAACAATTTGTGAAGTCCAGGATTGTTCCACGTGGAGCATTTTGTGAGTCGTTGGATTGTTCCACGTGGAACAATTTCGCGCTTCATGCCCTTCGTCACGACCAGATTTACCTAGTTCCGCGTGTTGGTGCTGGCGGCTGGGCCGGTCAGGTCGCCCTGGCCGAGTTTGCGGTGAAACAAATCAAGTGCCAGGGTCACGCACTGGCGGGCCAGTTCAGGGTCGTAGCGAGCGCCTTCGTCGCGGAGAAAGGCATGGGCGCCGTTGACTTCGTGCCAGGTGAAGGTGGCTCCGACTTCGTTGAGGCGATGGAGGACGGCCATGCGGCCTTCGAGGGGGATATGGGGATCCTGGCGGCCCCAGATCATGAGCAACTCGCCCTCGATGTCGACTGCGCGCTGGAGGGAGTCGTCGTTCATCCCCTTGCCTAGGCCGTGCTTATGGATGTCGGTGGCGTAGAAGCAGACGGTGGCGCGCACGTCGGGATTGAGCGCAGTGCGATAGGCGAGGTGGCCGCCGATGCAGATGCCCATGGCGCCTAATTGCCCGGTGCAGTCGGGGCGTGCGGCGAGGTGATCGAGCGCGGCGCGGGCGTCGGCATCGTAGCTGGCGAGTTCCTTGGTGGTCTTGAGGACGTTGCCGCGGTCGGTGCCGGCCTGGTTGTAGGGGAAAACTTCGCCGGGGGCTTCAAACTCATGGTAGATCTCGGGCATGGCGACGATGTATCCATGGCCGGCCAGCATAGCCGCGGTGCGGCGGATGGGCCCCGTAATCTGGAAGATCTCGGAGTAGAAGACGATGCCGGGGTACTTCCCCGCTGCGACGGGCTTGACGATGTGGGTGCGCATGGGGCCGTAAGGGGTGGTGAGTTCGACTTGCTCGTCGGTAACGATCATGGGGTCTCCTTGCTGCTTCGCATTCACTCTATCAGTCGTCGAGCTTGACGGCGCGACCATCGGGAGCGGGCTGGCCGCAGCCACCGTTTGCCCGTGCGGCCAGCATGTTTGCCGGGGTGGGCTGGAGTGGTTAGACTTGCGGGTAGCATGACACGCGATCCCAAGGACAATCCTGAGCGGCTGGTGAGTGCGGCGCGCGCCGGCGAGGAAGACAGCTTTGAACTGAAGCTACGGCCGCGCTGGCTGGGCGAATTCATTGGGCAAGCCAAGGCCAAGGAGCAGCTAGCGATTGCGCTTGAGGCGGCGAAGTCGCGCGGCGAGGCGCTGGATCATGTGCTGCTGTTTGGGCCGCCGGGGTTGGGGAAGACGACGCTGGCAACCATCATTGCCAACGAGATGGATGTGGGGTTTCAGCAGACATCAGGGCCGACGCTGCAGATTCAAGGCGATCTGACGGCGATTCTGACGAATCTGCGTGAGCGGCAGGTGCTGTTTCTGGATGAGATTCACCGCCTGCAGGCAGTGCTTGAAGAGAAGCTGTACACGGCGCTTGAGGATTACAAGCTGGACATCATCATCGGGCAGGGTCCGGCGGCGCGAACGCATGTGATGGAGATCAGGCCGTTCACGTTTGTGGCTGCGACGACGCGGCCGGGGCTGCTGTCGAGTCCGCTGCGGTCGCGGTTTGGAATTCTGCTTAGGCTTGAGTTTTACACGGAAGAGGAATTGCGCATCATTGTCGAACGATCGGCTGAGGTGATGCAGGTGCCGATCGATGC
>CAILBQ010000385.1 GCA_903832475.1 uncultured Acidobacteriota bacterium
CCGAGCTGCAGGCGGAGGCCGGCGCGAAAGTTGAAGGGCAAACTCAGGTAGCCGATAGGCGCAATGTGCTGGTCGCTCATCAGGTTCTCCGCCCGCCCGTAGAGAGACAGGTGGGAAAAGACGCGGATACTTCCGCCAAAATCAATCTTGGCGTATCCGAAATCGAGATTTCGGTTGGGGAGCAGGAGTGAATTGCCGCCGGACAGATCGTAGTAAGCCAGGAAGGTTGAATCGTCACTGCGGCTTGCAAAAGAGCCGGTAGCCAACAGGGTGACCCGCTTGCTGGTAAAGCTGGCGGACGCGAAGCCTGTATGGGGGGGGATCCGAAATGGTCGGGCGCCCTTCAGCGGAGAGTAGGAGCCGATGGGAATGCCGTTGTACGTAGGTTCATAGCCGTCGGCAAGCGCTTCGTTATCACTGTCGAAAGAACGTTGCACAACCGGATCGAGATAGGTGTAGCCGCCGCGCAGGAAAAAATGACGGCCAATCCCGCCTTCCACCGTGGACTCGACACCTTGCGCCAGGTATGCCTCAGAATTGACGTAGAGGCCATAATCGTTAGTGTAGTAGTAGCTCAGAGCCGTGATCAACTGCTGCTTCTGCGCCGCGGTCAGGCCGGGAATCAGGTTAGGCAGGATCATGCCGCCGACCGACTCAATCTGCCGCCCGAACTGGTTGTGAAAATAGCTGGCCCGAAAGATGATGCGGTCGTTCAGGAAGTTCTGTTCCAGGCCGCCCTCATAGGTGCGCGTGGTAGGCGCGGCCAGCGGCGAAATGTGCAGCAATTGGGCATCCGGTGCAAAAGATCCCTTCACCAGAAATTTATAGAGAGAGCCGAAATCCTCGGTGAGAGCTGGCTCGCGCACGCCGTCCGCGTAATTGAACAGGATGCGCGTGCCGCTGAAGACGCCGGGGCGGGGCTTAATCAAATACAAGGAGAAACCTCCCCGCGGGGTGGTCTGAACACCGAATTCGGAATAATGCTCCAGGCTTCCTCCCAGGGTGTAGAAGAAGCGGCCCTTGATGTCGCCGTGCACCGATGCCAGGTAGTCATAATTCCGGCGCTCCTCCGACTCATACGTGGCGTAGGACGGGATGGCCTCGACGCCACGTTCATCCTCATAGTGGACGCCGATCAGCGCGGTGATGTGCGGAGAGAAGCGATAGTCTCCCTGGTAGGAAGCCTGGTCGCGATTGGAAATCAGACTCGACCGGTATGGATAGCTTTCGGGAAAATCCAGCATGGCTCGTCCTGACGCCGAGTAGCCGTTGGCTCCTTTGAATGTCACCGCGTTGCCGAAGTAGGCATATGAGGGACCGTAGGTGGGATCATCGGCGTATTCGATCAACTGGCCCGAGGGCTGCCAGAGGGCATACTGCTCGCGCTTGCGTGTCAAACCGTAGCGAATTGCATTGTGGAAATCTGCCGTCGTCTGGTTGTCGATCGAGCCGCTGATGAAGAGATCCTGATCCTTCTGAGTCGCGTCGTCTGCGACCTTATAGAAGGTATACGCATTGGGAACGCCAGTTGCGTCGACGCCATAGTGGACCGTGCCACGTACCTGAGTACTGGCAAAGGGCTGCCAGCCGAAGTTGCCGGCTGCGGTCGCCACGTGGAAAGGATCATGTGGGAGCGTATTGCCGGTCTGCAGCCACGAGTACGCACCGTAGTAGTCAAGCTTCTTGTGAGCGCCGGCCAACTCGGCAATCTCGTGCGACGTCTGAAAGTTGCCGATGTCGCCGGCCAGTCTCAGGACAGGAAAGCTGGCAACGCCATGCGGGGTGGTGAACGCAACCACGCCGCTCCCGGCGTCGGCTCCGTAGAGGCTGGAGTTGGGACCGCGGTAGACCTCTGCGGTAGTGATGCCGGTCGTGGCGATGTTGCCAAAATCGAATCGTCCGCCAAGGTCGCCGATGCTGACGCCATCGAGGACAACCTTGTTGGCATCGGAGGCGCCTCCGCGAACGAAGAGTGAAGTCTGCGACCCCATCTGGCCGGTTTGCGCGGATACAGTTCCCGGCATTAGGCGCAGCGCGCTGACCAGATCGGTGCGAAATTCCAGGTCAGCCGGACTGAGAACGCTGGTGCTTCCACTTGTCTGCTGCTGTGGAGTGGGCGTGCCGGTTGCGGTCACCACGATCGACTGGCGAACCCACTCAGGCTCCAGGACCAGGTTCTTTTCGACGCTGTCCCCTGCCCCTGCGTAGAAGGTCGGCAAATCCAGTTGCTGAAAGCTCGCGGCGGTGATGGCGAGCGAAAATCGACCTGCCTGTCCGGTCACGAACTGGTAGCTGCCATCCGCACCGGAGATGGTTGTAGCAACGTATTTTGTGCCATTCAACAGAACAATCGAAGCGCCTTTGACGGTGGCACCGGTCGTGTCGGTGACGGTGCCCCGAATGACGCCGGCATGCAGCAAGCTAGCGGAAAGAAAAATGAACGCCGCGCAGAACGCGCGCGTAAGTGGGCCGGTTCGGCCAAAAAGCAGTGCCATGAATGCTCCTCCGTTCCCCTCGGAACTAGAAGTGGGTGAGTGGCACCGAGGACCGGTCTCCTGACTTGCGCCTTTCCGGACCGCCTTCCCAGCATTCTCGTGACGAGAATGCCAGTGGCTGCTGGCCGGATTCCTCCGCTCAACCGTGTCCTACTCGACGGGCTGGGCTTGTGGAGCGCTCACAGTTGCGGGGCAGTGGCGGATTTTCACCGCCTTCCCGAACATCCTGGTGGATCTCCGTTGTTGTTAAGCGCCACGGTGACCCCGGGCGCAGGGCGGCTGACTTCTGCGCATCCCGAAAAAATCTGCCGCATTTGTTGATATCGCGGCGTTGTCTGAAGATGCTTGGACAGAGTAGCACAAGCGGCATTGCCCCTCTA
>CAILBQ010000386.1 GCA_903832475.1 uncultured Acidobacteriota bacterium
TCGACAGTCAGATCGATATCACTGGTCAGCGCCTGGGGAATCACTCCGATCGCCCGCCGCACCGTGTCCGGCTCCTTGGCAACATCATGCCCTTCGATCATCGCCTTTCCCGCGGTCACCGGGATCAGCGTGGTCATCATGCGAATCAGCGTGCTCTTGCCGGCGCCATTCGGGCCCAGCAGGCCGAAGATCTCGCCGTCCTTCACCTCGAAGCTCACATCGCTGACCGCTTCGAATTTTCCGTACCGCTTCACGATGTGCTCGACGGCGATGGCCGTGCCGGCATACTTCGGGTCCGCCTTGACTGCGCTCATGGGGCCACACTCATTGCTTCACCAGCTTGTCCCTGGGAATGAAGACCTCGGCCGTCATGCCGGGTACGTATTCCATTCCAGGGTTGGGGATCAGCAGCTTCAGACGCACGGTCTTGATGTCGCGCTTGCGCCGGCTCACATCGCGCTGCGTGGCAAAGTCACCTTCGGCCGACTTGGCAATCACCTTGCCGTCGAGCGCGGCGCCGCTGGGCATAACCACGCGCAGAGAATCGCCGATCTTCACCGCGTCGGCCTGCGTCTCCGGCAGCGGCGCGTAGACCCAGGTCTGCGTCAGGTCAACTATGGTCACAATGGGCGCTCCGGGCGTGACGACTTCGCCTTGCCGCGCCGCGCGTACGTCGACCATGCCGCTGATCGGCGAAACAACATTGGCGTAGCCGGTCTGCACCTCGGCCTGCTTCAGCATGGCCTGGGCATTGGCCTCGTCTTCCCTGGTCGCACGCTCGGTCTGCTGCGCCGCCTGCGCCTGGATGGTATTGGCCTGTGCCAGCTTCAGCGAAGCTTCCGCCGCACCCACCTGCTCCTTGGCCGCATCGACCGCCGCCTTGGCCGCGTCCAGCGAAGTGCGCGCGTCATCGCGGGCCTGGGCGCTCATCACCCCGGCCTGGGCAAGGGCCGCCGTGCGCTTCGTTTCGAGTTCCTGGTGTTCTTCCTGCGCTTTCGCCTGCATCAGCGAGGCCTGCGCCGTCCGCAGCATGGCCTCGGCATTCGCGACCTGGCTGGTCGTGCTCCCCGTTGTCTGTCGAGTCGTGTCGCGGCTCTGAAGCAGCTTGTACTTCTCGCTTGCCGCCGTCGCTGCCGCTGCCGTTTCCGCCGCGGACAGATCCTGGCTTTCGATGGTGGCCAGTAACTCCCCGGCTTTCACCGTCTGGCCTTCATCCACGTTGAGGGTCTGAATTCGCCCCGTGATCCGCGAACTGACGATCACTTCATTCGCATCCACCGTGCCAATCAGCTGCAAATCCCCTGTTCGCCGCGTCGTGGCGAAATACCAGACCAGCGAAATCACCAGAAGAATGCCGAGGATGAGAAATACCCGGTTTCGTGCCTGCATCGTGCCCCTCGTCTCAGCTGCGGATCCCGCCGCAATCCTCGCCCGCGACCTGCTTAGGAAGCGGAAAGGACGACCACAGTTCTACGACGGATGAGAGTCGCAGGTATTGTATCGCCTGCGCAACTCCCGTTCGGTGACGCCGGTCTCCACGCCGCTGCCTGGTCAAGGAGTCGCTCAAGGAATAGATGGACCCAGCCAAACTCAAACGCATATAGTGAAAACCACAATCATGCCATCGCTCCTTCCCCTGCGAGTCGCACAATTGACACCCACAGCGTCTTACCCACACTCGTTTTGGAGCGAACCTTAGCGTGACCTTCGACTACTCCGCCAACTCCGCACCCGCTTCCAACAGCCTCGGCAAGATCGGCCTGCCATCGTCCATCGGTGAACTCGCCGCCCGCACTTGGGACGCGATCGTCATCGGCGCCGGGCACAACGGCCTGGCCTGTGCCGCCTATCTCGCCCGCGCCGGCCAGCGCGTCCTCGTCCTAGAAGCCCGCGAGCGCATCGGCGGCGCCTGCACCGTCGAGGAAGCCTTCCCCGGCGTGAAAATGTCGCCCTGCGCCTACCTTGCCGGCCTGCTGCACCCGCTGGTGATTGAAGAGCTCGGCCTGCCCGCCAGGGGCTTCTCCTGGACCCCGGCCGTCAACGGCCTCTTCGTCCCGTTCCTCGACGGCCGCAGCATCCAGCTCTGGGACGACGATGCGAAGTGCGACGCTGAAGTCGAACGCTTTGCCCCGCGCGACCTCGCGGGCTTTCGCGCCATGTGCGCGGTCATACGCCGGTTAAGAGACGCCTTACGCCCGGCGAATGAAAACGACATCTGGATCGGCGACAGCCCCACGCGCGAACAGATCGAAGACCGCCTGGGCAATGACGACGAGGCCAAAGCTGTCCTTTTTGACTGGTCCATGGCCGAATTCGTCGAGCATTACCTCGAAGACGAGCAACTTCAGGTCGCCTACCTCGGCCAGGGTGTGATTGGGACTAACGCCAGCCCCTTCGAAAAAGGCACCGCCTCAGTTCGTTTCCACCACGGCTCAGGGCGCCTCGGCGGCATGCCCGGCATGTGGGGATACGTCAAAGGCGGCATGGGCATGGTCAGCTTCTACCTGGCTGACGCCGCCCGCGAAGCCGGGGCCGTCATCGCCGCCGGCGTGCCTGTCGCCCAGGTGCTTCCAGGCGAAGGTGTTCTCCTCGAGTCCGGTGAACGAATCTCAGCACCGGTCATCATCTCCAACGCCGATCCGCGCGTCAGCCTGCGACTGCTCGGGGCAAGCGTGGATGCCGGCTGGGATCAAAAGGTGCGGAGCACCCCCATCGAAGGCTGCACCGTCAAGCTGAACGTCCTGCTCAACGAGCTTCCCAACTTCACCGCCCGCCCCGGCCTGGGCCCGGATCGGAACGGGGAGCCGCACCACTACGGACAGATCAACGCGCCCCTGACAAAGGCCGAATGGAAAGCCGGCTTCGCTGCAGCGAAAGCAGGCCGCTTGCCCGACCACCTCTGGTGCGAACTGTATTTCCAGAGCGTTCACGACACGACGGTCGCTCCCGCCGGCAAGCACACCATGTCGGTCTTCGCGCAGTATGTACCCCACACCTTCGCCGGCTCAGAATCGGCGCAGCAGGGATGGGATGCTCATCGCGAACAGGCCCGCAAGCTGGCTCTCGATTCCATCGGCCGCTTCTGCTCCAACATCCCCGATGCGGTCGACGATGCCCAGGTGCTAGGCCCACCCGACATCGAAGAAAAAGTCGGACTTACGGGCGGCCACATCTTCCAGGGGGAAATTCTCCCGGAATATATGTGGGACAAGCGCCTCACCGCCCGCACTCCCATGCCCGGTTTCTACATGTGCGGCGCCTGTACTCACCCCGGCGGCTCGGTTATCGCCATGAACGGCCGCAACGCCGCTATGGCCGTCTTGAAAGATTTGAACATCAAGTAAACAACGTCGAAGCAAGGCGCAATCTAGAACGGACCATCTAGAACGGACCATAGAGCAACTGGGTGCCCCATATCTACCCGCGTACTTTGCGGGGAGATGTGGGATACCGCAAAGGAAGAATACGCAGGGAAGCCACTCCACCAAGGCAGGCCGAATGACCGAAGCCCCCAACCCCGTCGCCGGCTCCATCGCCAGCCTCAAGCGCGAACTCGGTTTCCGCGACCTCGCGCTCTTTTACATCGTCTCGAGTCTGAGCGTCCGCTGGATCGCGACCGCCGCCGCCTCCGGCCCAAGCAGCATTGCCGTCTGGCTGCTCGCGCTCTTTGGCTTCTTCCTTCCCCTTGCGGCGTCAGTGCTCGAAATGTCCTCCCGCTACCCCGACGAAGGCGGCCTCTACGTCTGGGCCCAGAAAGCCTTCGGTGACTTCTCAGGATTCATGGCTGCCTGGACCTACTGGATGAGCAATCTCCCCTATTTCTCTGCCATCCTCTACTTCGCGGCCGGCAGCCTGCTCTTTACCGCCGGCGATCGCGGCAAGGCCCTCGTCGACCAGACCAGCTACTTCCTCGGCTTCGCGGTCGTTGCCCTGGCGCTCATCACATTTCTCAACATGCTGGGCGTCAAGCAGGGCAAGTGGCTCAACAACGCCGGCGCCATCGGCTCTTTTCTGCCCGTGCTCGTGCTCATCGCCATCAGCGTATTCTTCTGGCGTCACCATGGCAGCGCCACGCATTTCACCTGGCCCTCGATGCAGCCGCATCTGAATCTCAAGAACGCCATCTTCTGGTCGACCATCTTCTACGCTTTCGCCGGCGTCGAATGTGCCTCTTTCATGGGCGGAGAAATCAAGAACACGCGTAAGACCATCCCGCGTGCGCTGGTCTTCGCCGGCATACTGATCACGCTGGGCTACATACTCGGAACAATCGCCATGTTGATTGCCATGCCCAGCGACCAGATCAATGGTTTGGGCGGATTCATGACCGCCATGGCCCAGATGTGCCGCACCCTGAACATCGGCTGGATGACCCCGGTCATCGCCCTGCTGATCACCGTCGCCTGCCTGGGCGCTGCCGGCGCTTATCTGTCCTCCACGGCCCGCCTGCCCTTTGTCGCGGGCATCGACAACTACCTTCCCGCAGTATTTGGCCGTGTCCATCCCCGCTGGAACACGCCTTATGTTGCCGTCGCGTCGTACGGTCTTGCCGGCATACTCTTCGCCATCCTCAGCCAGGCTGCCACCAGCGTAAAGGGCGCGTACGACGTGCTGGTGGCCATGAGCGTGATTACCTACTTCATCCCCTACCTGTTTCTCTTTGCGGCCATGATCCGCCTGCAGCGCGAGCCAGCCGGGCCGAATGTGATTCGCGTCCCCGGCGGCAAACGCGTCGCCATCGCGCTGGCTTGTACCGGGCTGTTCAGCACTGTTTGCACCATCGGCCTCTCGGTGATTCCGGCCGACGACGAGCCCAACAAGCCTCTTGCGGTTTTCAAGACCGTGGGCATGACCGCGATCCTGATCGCCGCAGGCATGGCCGTCTACGTGGCGGGCAGGCGCCGCCAGGCCCGCGGCCTTGTTCAACTCAACGCACAACCTGAGGCCGTTCAGCCAGAATAGGGAAGGGAATCATGATGAATCAAGACCTCGCCACCCTTCTCGCTCTCTACGACGACACCGCCCCGCTGGCTGAAGCGCACACCATCCCCGCCCCGTGGTACACCGATGCACGCATCGCCCAGCTCGAAGATCGCCATGTCTTCGGCGCCAACTGGCAGGCGATCGGCCGCCTCGATCAGGTCGCCAACCCGGGCGACTATTTCACCACCGAACTCGCCGGCGAGCCGATTCTCGCCGTCCGCGGAGCCGACAGCCAGCTTCGCGCTTTCTACAACGTCTGCCGCCACCACGCTGCCGCCGTTGCGACGATGCCCGAGCACGCGCCCTGCGGACACGCCCAATCCTTCCGCTGCCCCTATCACGGCTGGAACTACGGCCTCGATGGATCACTCAAAGGCATGCCCGAGTTCGCCGGTGTCTGCAACTTCGAACGCGCCGACAACGGCCTCGTCCCCATCGCCGTCGACACCTGGGAAGACTTCGTCTTCGTCAACCTGGCGCCGAAGCCCGATCCGCTCAGGGATTACCTGCACGATCTCGTTGCACAAGTATCCCCACTCGGCCTCACAACGCTGCGTTTTCACTCCCGCAAGGAGTACACCCTCAACTGCAACTGGAAAGTGTACGTCGACAATTATCTTGACGGCGGCTACCACGTCCCCCACCTGCACAAGGGCCTCAACAGCGTCCTCGATTACAGCCACTACACCATCGAAAACGGCCGCCACCATTGCCTGCAATCCAGCCCCATGGTGGCGTCACTGGAAGACGCCCAGGTCTCCGAAACCCGCCACGGGGACCGCGCCTGGTATTTCTGGCTCTACCCCAACTTCATGCTGAACATTTACGAGGGAGTGATGGACACCAACCTTGTCCTTCCCCTCGGCCCCAATCGCTGCAAGGTGATCTTCGACTTCTATTTCGCCGACGTCAGTCCGGAACGCGACGCCTACAACTCCGCCAGCGTGGCCACCAGCGACACCGTGCAGGACGAAGACGTGGCCATCTGCGAATCTGTCCAGCGCGGCCTTGCCTCCCGGGCGTATGGCGCCGGCCGGCTGTCGGTGAGGCGCGAGGCCGGCGAACACCTCTTCCATCGGCTGCTGGCACGCGATCTGAAAGCCGGACTTGCCGCGTCATCGGCTGTTCCGCCCGCACCTGCCCTGACCACCCTACGCTGACGCCGCCAAGTCCCCCATCCGCCTCGCATGCGATGATATTTCCAAGCTGATGGCGCGCGTCCCCGCGCTGCCGGAACCCAAGAGGCCTCATCTTTCATGCCTGAAACCACGTCCCCCGCCCCCAGCAACTTCCCTGACAACCTCATCGCCGAGGAAACCGCGGCCGAAGGCAAAGCGTCCTGGGAAAATCCCGATCCGCAGACCCCGGTCGATCCCAAGGTCGATCCCGAAGCCGAAGAGGAGCTGCACGCGTTTGAGTCCGGCGCTCACATGGTGGAGCATGAGCCGGACGATGAGCCGCCGGCGCCCGCCAAGATCGATCCAGAGCCCGACGAGCCCGCGATCGGCGAACCCGATCCGGAGCGCGAGCCCATTTCGGAGCCCAATCCCGGCCCGGAACCCGATCCGGACGAAGACGACGACCCTGTCCGCGAACCCGACCCGGAGCCGCTGCCTCAGGATGAGAAAGCCGCCTTCCAGGCCCAGCCCTCCACCGAGCCTGTCATCGAAGAGACTCCCGAAACGGCGTCTGAATTGGAATCAGGGGAGCCGTCAGAGGTCAGCACGGTCCCGCTGCCGGCCCCACCTTTTGTCTCGCAGCAGGCTCCCGCGCCTCCCGCCCCATTGCAGCCAACGCCGCCAGCCAGCCAGGGGCCGAAGGCCGATCCGCCCTCCGCGCAGGAGGAATCTTTCGCCGATATTTTCAGCGACTTTCAGAAGACCCACTCCCGCCGCGAAGGCTCCCAGATTCGCGGCACCGTCGTCGCTCTCACCGCCGACACCGTCCTCGTCGACATCGGCTACAAGTCGGAAGGCATCCTGCCCACCACCGCCTTTCCCGTCGACAAGGCCACCGGCACCCACTCCATCAAGGCCGGCGACACCCTGCAAGTCTCCGTCAAGGGCCGCGACGAAGACGGCTACTACCTGCTTAGCCTCTTTCGCACCGTCATCCCCAAGGACTGGACCAGCCTCGAAAAAGCTTTTGCAGAAAAATCGACCATCGTCGGCACCGTCACCGCCGTCGTCAAAGGTGGGTTGCACGTCGACGTCGGCGTCAAAGCCTTTCTGCCTGCCTCGCGCAGCGGAGCCCGCGATGCCGCCGAAATGGAAAAGCTGATCGGCGAAGAGATCCGCGTGCGCATCACCAAGCTCGACGTGGCCGACGAAGATGTCGTCGTCGACCGCCGCGTGGTCACCGAAGAAGAGGCGCTTGAAGAGAAAGGCCGCCGCTTTGCGTCCGTGGAAGAAGGCGCAGTCGTCGACGGCACCGTGCGCAGCCTTATGGAATACGGGGCATTCGTCGACCTTGGCGGCGTCGACGGCCTGTTGCACATCTCAGACATGAGCTGGAGCCGCGTCAATAAGCCATCCGACATCCTCACCGTCGGCCAGCAACTCGAAGTCAAAGTGCTGAAGATCGATCCTGAATCCAAACGCATCGCTCTCGGCCTCAAGCAGCTTCAGCCGCACCCCTGGGATGCCGTTCCCGATAAGTTCGTCCTCGGCCAGAAGGTGAAAGGCGTGGTCACGCGCATCGCCGACTTCGGCGCGTTTGTCGAGTTGGAGCCCGGCATCGAAGGTCTGGTTCA
>CAILBQ010000387.1 GCA_903832475.1 uncultured Acidobacteriota bacterium
ATCGCGTCGTGGACTTTTGATGCTCGTCAGCAAACGCCGTCGTCTGCTGGACTACCTGAAGGCGCACGACACGGACCGCTACCGCGACGTCATCGGCAAGCTGGGCATCCGCAAGTAAGCGAATTCAACATTGACAAGGAATCGCCTAGACCGAGAAGTGGTCGAGGCTGCGCCCTCGCGAAGGATTGGCAGCCTAGGTGTACCCGGCGAATGGCAACATGAGCCAGTACCCGTGCAGAGCTGTCGGCTTTGCACGGGTTCTTGGCGTCTGGGAGGCAGGCTTTTGCTGGTCGCTTCTCATGCATGGATGCCGACGCGCTACTCCTTCCCGGCGACCTCCATATCCCAAGTTTCCCAAGTGAATAAACGAAAGAGGACTGTATGAAGCATGAAGTCGCAGTTGAGCTAACTGGCGGCAAGCGGCTGGTCTTTGAGACCGGACGCATCGCCAAGCAAGCTTCAGGAGCCGCATTTGTGACGCTCGGTGAGAGTGTCGTGCTGGCTACCGCCGTCGCCTCCCCTGATCCCAAAGAGGGCATTGATTTTTTCCCACTTACCGTCGATTACCGCGAATATGCTTACGCTGGCGGACGCATTCCGGGTGGTTTCATCAAGCGTGAAGGGCGTCCGAGCGAGAAGGAAATTCTCACCTGCCGCCAGATCGATCGCCCGATTCGCCCGCTCTTCCCTGAAGGCTTTCGGAATGAGACGCAGGTGATCGCACTGGTTTTCTCGGCGGACAAGGAGAATGATCCTGATGTTGTCGGCATCAATGCGGCGGGCGCCGCCTTGGCGCTGTCGGATATTCCTTTCGGAGCGACGGTGGGCGCGGTGAGGATCGGCCGCATCGATGGCGAGTTCATCGTCAATCCAACGTACGAAGAGCGCAAGGCAAGCTCGATGAACATCATCGTTGTGGGCCATAAAGACGGCATCACGATGATTGAAAGCGGCGCCAAGGAAGAGTCGGAAGAGAACATCCTGGCGGCTATCGAATTTGCGCACGAAGAAATCAAGAAAATTGCCGCGGCGATCGACCAGTTGGTGGCGCTGGCGGGCAAGCCAAAGCGGGCGTTCACCGCTCCCGTGGAAGACACGGAATATTACAACGAACTCTTTGCCAAGGTCGGCGACCGGCTCAAGGACGCGCTGGATACCAAGACTCACTCCAAGACCGAGAGCTACAGCCTGATCAAGGACATCAAAACCGAGCTGACCAAGGAGCTTCCGGCGGATGATCCTGCGGCCAAGAAGAAGCTGAGTACTTATTACGAACTGGTTCGCGAGCGCATCTTCCGCGAGCAGGTAACGAAGGATCGTATTCGGCCGGATCGCCGTGCTTTCGATGAAATTCGCGAAATCACGATTGAGACGAGTGTTCTGCCCCGTACCCACGGTTCAGCCCTGTTTACCCGCGGTGAAACGCAGGCTCTGGTGACCGCCACGCTGGGTACGACCGATGACGGGCAGCGTCTGGAAGGTTTTGAGGGCGAGCAGAAGAAGCCTTTCATGTTGCATTACAACTTCCCGCCGTTTTCGGTTGGTGAAACCGGCCGCATGACCGGCACGGGCCGTCGCGAGATTGGTCACGGAGCCCTTGCGGAACGCGCCATCTCAGCAGTGCTGCCCAGCCCGGATGAGTCTCCCTACACCATCCGTATCGTCTCGGACATCCTGGAGTCGAACGGGTCTTCTTCGATGGCTTCGGTCTGCGGCGCCAGCCTGGCGCTGTATGACAGCGGCATCCCGCTGAAGGGTTCTGTTGCCGGTGTGGCGATGGGCCTGGTCAAGGAAGGCGACAGCTATGCCATTCTGACCGATATTGCCGGCGCGGAAGATCATTACGGCGATATGGATTTCAAAGTCGCTGGAACTCGCAAGGGCATCACCGCTCTGCAGATGGACATCAAAATCGGCGGATTGACTCGGCAGATCCTGCAGGAAGCCATGGAGCAGGCACGCGCAGGCCGGCTTTTCCTGCTGGACAAGATGGATGCTCATCTGGATGGTCCTCGAGTCGAGCGCTCGAAGTATGCGCCGCAGATTCGCACCGTGCACATCCCAACGGACAAGATCCGGGACCTGATCGGACCGGGCGGCAAGACGATCCGCGGCATCATCGAGCAGACGGGCGTCAAGATCGATGTGGACGATACTGGCCGCGTCAATGTGGCTTCGAGCGATGCAGAAGGTCTTGCGCAAGCGCTGGCCATCATCAACAATCTGACCGCCGTGCCGGAAATCGGCAAGACGTATCTCGGCAAAGTTGTTCGCCTGGCAGAGTTCGGCGCGTTCGTTGAACTGTTCCCGGGAACGGACGGACTTCTTCATATCTCCGAGATCGCGGAGCATCGCGTCAAGGAAGTGAAGGATGAACTTCGCGAGGGCGATCAGGTCATGGTGAAGGTGCTGGCAATTGAAGGCAACCGCATCAAGCTGAGCCGCAAGGCGCTGATCAAGGAGCAGAAGGCCAAGCTGGGCATTGCGGATACGACTGCGGAGCCTGGTTCGTTCTCTGCTTCTGAGGCAGCGGTGCCGGAACGATTTACTCCTTCGGCGCCATCTGCTCCTTCACGTCCTCGTCATGAATTTGATGAGCGGCAACCCACTTCGAATGCCAGCACCATCCTGATTGAAGGTGGTGAGGACTTTGAGGAAGGTGAAGCGGAAGAATTCGACGAAGAGAACGAGCCAAACTTCAATTTGGCTGACGGGCCGGTTTCGTCGCCGGTGGGAGGCGGTCCCGGAATTCCTGCGGGAGGCGGCCGTCCCGGACCAGGTGGTCCTAACAGCAATCGCCGTCGCCGTCGGCGTGGCCGTCCTGGCCCTGGGGGCGGCGGTCGCGGTCCCGGGTCGAACAGCTAACGTTCACTCAACGTAAACACAAGGTCCGTCCGAAAGGGCGGCCTTTGCGCGTTTGGATCTTCAGGATTGCGACAGGTATTAACCAGCCATGGTGTGACTTTGACGGGGAACGCGCGGCGTTTCCACCTGTTCTACAGGTTTTTCGCGCTGGTGTTGCTTGACTTCATACATTCTCAGATCCGCGGCGATGCAGAGAGAATCGGCATTGTGGGCGTCCTCTGGATAAACAGCGATGCCGATGCTTGCGCCGATGCGAATGCGGCGGCCAGCGATTTCCACTGATTCGGCGAGCAGATCGATGAGGGAATCAGCTACAAGTTCGGCGTCCTGGCGCGTAGCGGGTTCTTCGAGAATGAGAGAAAATTCATCGCCTCCCGTTCTGGCTACAGTGTCCGAGCGACGGACCCTTGAATCAAAAAGTACGGAAACGTGCTGCAGGAGAAGGTCGCCGACATGATGCCCGTGGGCATCGTTTACTTCCTTGAATCGATCAAGATCGATCTGCAGCAATGCCATGGATTTTCCGGAGCGACGTGCCCGCTCCATTGCGCTGTTGAGCCTATCTTGAAACAAACGGCGGTTTGCCAACGCCGTAAGGTCATCGTGCAGGGCCAGATATTGAGAGCGCTCGATCTGCCGCTCCAGCAACAGCAGCAGCATGCCGACAGCGACCACATACTTGGGTAAATTCCAGACTTCATTCTCCAGGTGAATCAGGGGAAAGTACGCCTCTTTCAGCGGACCAAGGACGAAGACCAGGGACCATGCAAGAAAGCCGAGCACGGTGATAACGGATCCGGTGGTTCGTTGCCGATGGGTGTACCCGAAATAGAGACAGCATTCGAAATATACAGTGAAGAGCACTGCATTTACGCCCAAATCCAAATTGCCGCCGGGAAGATGATTGTTTAGAAGGAGACCAATTCCCAGTGCGAAATGCAGAATGACAGTGAGCCAGCGAAGCGTATGCTGACCAAATTTGCGGTAGTAGAGTCCGACGCTGAG
>CAILBQ010000388.1 GCA_903832475.1 uncultured Acidobacteriota bacterium
GCAGCTGCGGAAGCCACGATGCAGGAGCATGGCTTTCATCCGGAATTCTCGGCGGAAGCGAAGCAGCAGCTCGCCGGAATTCTTCAACAGCCGCCCAAAGCGGAAGGGCTGCTGGGAAAGGCGGATGCCAAGGATCTGCGTTCGCTGCTGTGGTCGTCGATCGATAACGACACTTCGAAGGATCTCGACCAGATTGAAGTGGCCGAGCAGCAGCCCGATGGAAAGATCCGCGTGCTGGTCGGCGTTGCGGATGTCGACGGGACTGTTCAGAAGGCAACGCCGCTCGATGCGCATGCCGCCTCGGAGACGACCTCTGTGTATACCGGAGTTCGGGTGTTTCCCATGCTGCCGGCAGAGCTGTCCGAGGGACTGACGTCGCTGAACGAAGGGCAGGATCGCGCGGCGGTCATTACCGACTTCTGCGTGGATGCGCAGGGCATCGTGACAGACGGTAAGATTTATCGCGCGGTGGTGAAGAACAAGGCGCAACTGGCCTACAACGGCGTGGGCGCGTGGCTGGAAGGCAAAGGCGCGGCTCCAGACAAGGTGGCTGCTTCGGCGGAGCTGGCGGCGCAGTTGCATCTGCAGGACACGGCGGCGCAGGCGCTGGCCAAGGCCCGGTTCCAGCATGGAGCGCTGTCGCTGGAGACGATCGAGACGCGGCCGATCATGAGCGGCGACCAGGCGACGGAACTGACCCGGCAGTTGAAGAACCGCGCGACTTCGCTGATTGAGGAGTTCATGAGTGCCGCCAACGGCGTGATGGCGCGAACGCTGGAGGCGGCGAAGGTGGCTTCGATCCGGCGCGTGGTGCGCGTGCCGAAGCGCTGGGACCGGATTGTGGAGCTGGCGCGCGAAGCGGGAACGATGCTGCCGGTCGAGCCGGATTCGAAGGCGCTGGAGGACTTCCTGCAGGCACAGCAGGCAAAGGATCCCGCGCACTTTCCCGACCTCTCGCTTTCGGTGATCAAGCTGATGGGACCGGGCGAATACGTGATGGTGAAGCCGGGCGAAGAATCGCCGGGACATTTCGGGTTGGCGGCGCAGGACTATACGCATTCGACGGCGCCGAACCGGCGGTTTGCCGACGTGGTGACGCAGCGGCTGCTGAAGGCGATGGAAGCTGGAGCGCAGCAGCCGTATTCGGCCGAGGAGCTGGCGGCGATTGCGGCGCGGTGCACGCTGATGGAAGACGGTGAGCGCAAGGTTGAGCGGGAAATGACCAAGCGGATCGCGGCGGTCGTGCTGCATCCGAAGATCGGTCAGAGCTTCGCGGCCATCGTGACCGGCGTCAACCAGCATGGAACATTTGTGCGGGCGCTGGAGCCGCATGTGGAAGGCATGGTGATTCGCGGAGGCAAGGGACTGGATGTCGGGGATCGGGTGACGGCCAAGCTGGTGGGAACGAACCCGGAGCGCGGATTTATCGATTTTGAAGTGGCTTCCTGCGCCTCAAAATGAGCTAAAAAAGTCTGGTTTTAAGGGGGGAGGGGGGTGGGGTGCCCCTTTTTTGCCCTGCAAGACTCGTAGCTCATTCATTCCGTTCGAGTTGTGCGCGGGAAAAGCGCTGCATTTGCACGCTTTTGCAGCACATTTGTGCGCGCTTCCAAGGTAGATGCCACCTGACGCGACGAGAGCAGCGAAGTCAGAATCCATCGCTAATTCCAGTATGCGCCTTTTGAACATGGAAATATGCAAATCCGGGCGAAGAAAACTGGAGGGGCCGTCGATCCGGACAACGGAGGTGGGCGCCGTCCGCATCTGAATACGAAGAAAAGGCGAAACTGGAGGATTGGATGAGTCAGCTGAAGGCAAGGCAAGTTTTGGAGGGCGGAGCGCGTGAACGGGTGTCAGAGTCGGAGGAGCTTCGCGAGGCGCGGGATCGAGCGGAGCGTGCGGAGCGGGAACTGGAGGCGCTGAAAAATTCGGGAACCAGTGCGCCCGAGGCGCCGAAAGCTCAACGGGTGGAGCAGGATCAGGTGGGCGGCGAGGAGATGAACGAGCGGCCCGAGTGGGATAGGGAGTTACGCAAGGATTCGATGATGGCGCACCTGCTCGATTCGCTGGAGC
>CAILBQ010000389.1 GCA_903832475.1 uncultured Acidobacteriota bacterium
GATGATGTCGATCGCCGGGACGCCGCGCTTGAGGAACGGCATATGGTCATCCTCTTCCGCCTGCTCCGTCGCAAAGAAGTACTTAGCATGCCCGGTGTTCCGCGCCGCCCGCGCCACCAAATCGATCAGCCACGGGGTTGACTGCGTTTCCTTCTGGACGTCGAGGTCCTTGTCGCCGAGCATGTCGGCCAGCAGAAAGGCCTTCACCCGCTTCAGCGTCCCATCCGCGCCCCACTTCGCCGCCAGGTGCCGCGAGCCGTAGGTGTTGTCCGTGCCCTGCCAGGACTCAATGGCTTCTTCGCCGTCCAGGAATACCAGCCACACGCTGTACCCGGCCAGCATCCCATCTTTCATCTGCGCTTTGAGCTCATTGCCGATCTCGATCAGCATCCCGGTCGTCGAACCGCCATCGTTGGCCCCGACAAAGCCAATGTTGCGCAGCGGATAGTTGGTCTCATAATGCGTAGCCAACACAATCACGCCGTCTTTCTTCCCTGGATAGCGCACGATGAAATTGCGCATCGCCACCGGGCCAATCGGCGTATTGGCGGTAAAGGTGTCTTCCTCGACCTTGTCCTTCTTGAACTGCGTCCGCAACAACTCCTCAGCCTTGGCATGCCCGGGGCTCGTCACCCACCGCGGCCCGATCGCCACAAACTGCCGCGCGTACTCGAGTGCTTTGTCCCCGCGAAAATGCTGCTGCGCCTGCCCCACTGCACAGGCGGATGCAAGCAACAAAACCACCATCAACCGCAAAAAGAGCGGATGCCCCATCCATGCGCAGCAAGGGTGGGATGAGACGACCTCCGGGTGATCCCGGTCGCGCATCTGAGACCGGGGACCACCCACAACCATCGTCCCACTCACGCCGCAACCTCTTTCTTCTTCTTCCGGTCCGGATGTACCCACCACGCCACTCCGATGCTGATGATATAGAGCAGCAGCATCGGCACCGCAAACGCAAACTGCGTCGTAATATCCGGCGAAGGCGTGATGATCTCCACAATGATGAAAATCACCAGGATCGCGTAGCGGCTGTTCTTCCACAAGAACCGCGGGCTCACAATCCCGAACAGCGCCAGGAAGAAAATCACCACCGGCATCTCGAACACCGCGCCCATGCCCAATATCAGCGACATGAAAAAGCTGGTGTACTCCTCGATGCTGATGATGGGATGAATGCCCAGCTGATTCCCGAGATCGCTGATCAAAAACTTCAGCATCCCGGGAAACACGTAGTGATACCCGAGAAATGCCCCACTGAAAAACAGCCCAATCGCTGCCGCCATAAACGGCACCACAAAGCGCTTCTCCCGCTTATACAGACCCGGCGAGATAAACAGCCAGACCTGGAACAAAATAAACGGCGCCGCCAGGATCGCCCCGCCCACCAGCGGTATTTGGATATAGCGCAGGTTCACCAGGTCGGCAGGATGGGTAAAGTTGAGCTGAATATGAATCTTGTTCAGCGGCGCCTGCACCAGCTCATACATTCGCGGGGCAAAAAACACCGCGACCACGTACCCCGCCGCCAGGTACAGCACCGAGTGAATCAGCCGCTTGCGCAGCTCATCCAGGTGCTCAAATAGGCTCATCCCCGGCAATTCGGCGCGATCGGTGATGGCAGCCTTGGCGCGGTCGATCACGTCAGGTTCTTGCGGCGTTCCAAAGCTAGACATGATTGGCTTCCCGCTCCGTTCCCAGGCTTCGAGCGGGATCAACACCCGGCTGGACTTCTGTCCCGATTCGTCCTTCGTCTGCCACCACCACGGACGCAGCATTGGCGGCGATGGCAGAATCCCCGGACTCGGTCACCGCTTCCGCAGTCCCAAAACCTTCAGTCCCAGCATTCATCGTCCCGGCATCTTCATTCCACGACCGGTACGGTCGCGAAGCCTGCACGGTCTCGCCCGTCGCCGGCGGCTGGATGGTCGGCGGAAATTTCCGCGGCTCCCCGCGCACCTCGCCCGGCAGGGCAGGCTCTGAAGCATCGCCCTGCGCTGCATCGACGGCCGGAACCACCGTTCCATCTGTCTCGGTCATCGCCACGGTATCCGCGCCGGCCGTGAATTGCACCGGCGCCGGCAACATCTCGGGAGTCACCACCGCGGCTGCCTTCAGCTTGGCCTGCCGCTCCGCCTCTTCGCTGGCGCGCAGTTCCTCTTCCATCTGGAACTTGAACTCATTGGAAACCTTGCGGAACTCGTACATCAGCTTGCCGATCTGCCGCCCAATCTCCGGCAGCCGCCTCGGCCCAAACACGATCAGCGCCAGCACCATCAAAAACATCGTGTCCGGAATGCCAATCGAGGCCATCTGGATACTGGGTGCCATTGTCGGAGAAACTACCATCTCGATCATCAAACGAATCTACATCCTGTCCTGATCACGAATCGTGTCGTTCTGGCCACTGCGTCCGGGTTCCACATACGGTTCCCGATTCCAGCTCAATTCTGGGCCTTGACTGGTCTATGACTGGACTATGATACCTTCCGCCAGCCATCGCCACCAACAGTACGGCCCCTGGCTCATTCCAGATTGCCGTGCAACTCGCGCCACTCGTGTCGATCCAACCGCAGCCGGTGAAGTCCAGTCTGCCCACTCCGCCAGTCAAGCTTGCGAGTCGCGAATGTCCATCCGGCGGATCAGCCCATCCTCCATGGTGTACACATGCTCGATCACGCGATCCATCAGCACCTTCCCTTTCAAATCCCGGATCACCTGCTTTACCGTCACCACAGTACGCCCGTCCTCGTCAGCAAATCCCTCCGGCGCCACATGCGGATCGACGGCCAGCCACTGCCGTGTCCAGTATTCCCGCACCGCTTCGCGCCCATGCACCCAGCCGCCCTCCATCCCGTTCGGCCACTCCACATCGGGACACATCAGGCGCAGCACCCCGTCGATGTCGCGCACGTTGAAGTGCCGGTACGCCTCCTGCAACACGTCCACATCCGCTTCCATGCCATCCTCCTCGACTTTGGCCCGTATAACGGCTCAATTACAATACATACAGCGGAGGCCGTCAGGCGCGGAAGGTTTTCGGACCCTTTTCCCGTCTTGCGGCATCTTTCTAAATGAACGTTGCAACATCCCCGTGGGTTGGGCCGGGCAGCCGATATGCAGTTTGGCAGCCGGGCAGTGAATCCACTGCAACGAGTACGTGCTTTCAACATCCCCGTCCACGCCGCACCAAACGGCTGTTGGACTGAAGGCGGAATACAGTGAACTCTCTCCTTGAGGAAATGCCCGGCGTAGCCGTGCTCCCCGAAGCACCACCCACGTCCGTTTCAGCGTCGTCACTTGACTCCAACCCGTCTCTCGCGGCGAATCCTGAAACCTGCTCGCTCGAAAACTACCTCGCTCTCCCCGATCACTCCATGGACGAGCGCATCGCCGCGGCCCGCGAAAAGCTCGGTTCCCAGGTAATCCTGCTCGGCCATCACTACCAGCGCGACGAAGTCATCCGCTTTGCCGACGCCACCGGCGACAGCTACAAGCTTTCGAAGATCGCCGCCCAGACCGGCGCCCGCTATATCGTCTTTTGCGGCGTCCACTTCATGGCGGAATCCGCTGACCTGCTGGGCCGCGAAGACCTCACCGACGAGCAAGGCAACACCATCGCCCAGCAGGTCATCCTGCCCGATCTGAACGCCGGCTGCTCCATGGCCGACATGGCCGAAATTTCCCAGGTTGAAGCCGCCTGGGAAGTGCTCACGCACCTTGGCCTTTCGGACGAGACCATTCCCCTGACATATATGAACTCCGCAGCCGCCATCAAGGCCTTCTGCGGCGAACGCGGCGGCCTGGTCTGCACCTCATCGAATGCCCGCGCCGCCTTCGAATGGGCATTCGAAAGAGGGAAGCGCATCTTCTTCCTCCCCGATCAGCACCTCGGCCGCAACACTGGCTACGCCATGGGAATCCCGCTAGACCAGATGCCCGTCTGGGATCCCTGGGCGCTGCAAGGGGGCCAGTCGAAAGCTAACCTCGAAGCCGGCAAAATTATCCTCTGGAAAGGCCATTGCTCCGTCCATCAGCGCTTCCTTCCCAGCCACGTTGACCAGGTTCGCGCCAAATACCCAGGCATCCAGGTCATCGTCCATCCCGAATGTCGCTGGGAAGTCTGCCAGAAAGCCGACGCCCTCGGCTCGACCGAGCGCCTCATCCAGCTGGTCGAAGAAGCCCCCGAAGGGAGCATGTTCGCCATCGGCACCGAGATTCACCTGGTGAACCGCCTCGCCAAACGATTTGCAGAACAGGGCAAAAAGATCATCACCCTGGATGATTCCGGGTGCCTCTGCACCACCATGTATCGCATCAGCCCGCAGCACCTCGCCTGGGCCCTCGAAAACCTCATCGAAGGCCGCGTCGTCAACCAGATCCAAGTGAAAAAGACCGTCAAACACTGGGCCCGCATCGCCCTCGACCGAATGCTGGAAATCTAAATTCAGAGAACAGAGAACAGAGAACAGGGAATAGAAACGGGGAGTAGGAAACACTGAATAGAGCACAGGGAATACCGAGCGCCAAAGGCGCGCGTCATCCCAGCCCAGGCCAAAGCGGGAGCGCAGCTCGCACGGCGGCCTGGGAAGCGCCGAAAACGACAGCAAGGGCTGAAGGCCCGACCCCATCAATGCACGCATCCTACCCGCATTCGAGACGCAAAACGGGAACCATGAAGGTCTCAATGATCGAAACGAACGAGCAACTCTTTCGAGTAATCCGATCCCTGGTCGATGCATGGTGCGATCGCCGCTGTCGCTCGGCGCTTCGACGAATCCTTCCGGCCTATCCCATGCCAACGATGCTGACGGACAGCTGGTGTGAGCTTGGCATAGCTTTGCAGGATGTGAGAGCGTTCGCGCGGTTCGAACTCACCGCACCTGAGCTGCAGGCAGTGAACGATGCGATCAATGCCGTCGAACGCGCTACCGCCAGCTCTGAGAACCGAGCACAGACGTCGCGGTTTACCAGATCCGTTGCACATGAAACCGGTCGAACAACTCCTCATTGCTGACGAGCGGCAAACCCTCCGCCGGGTGCCCCACCCTCGTCGCAGCTTCACCGCGACAACGGTGGGAAGTCACCAAGATCCCAGGTTCCGCCGCTTTTCTTCTAGTCACACCGTCAAAGCAATCCGTTCTTGTCTTTGCTTTTCTTTCTGTCATTCCTCCGCAGCAGAATCCGGTTCCGTTCCTGCCTTTGCAGTTGTCTTTGCTTTTCTTTCTGTCATTCCCCTTAGGGGAATCTGCTTTGCAAATCTCCCGGCGCGCCAACTCCTTCGCACCCGCAACATAGCGCCAACCTACTGGGCCGGCAGAACAGTCCCATCCACCGCTAAAGGCGCATCATCATCCCAGCGCGCTGCTTGAACCGCAAAAGTCTTCATGACTGACGCAAGCTGAAGACGTCCGTCAAGATTGGTCCGATAGCGGGGAGTGAGCCGAACCCGATATGATCTGGGTCCATTTGCGCGGCCTGCCAGGCAGGTTCCAATCCGACGCTTCATGAAGCCGGACATCGCAGCTAACCCAAGGAGAGCTACGTGAGCGTTGAGAAACAAATCACCGACTACATCGCAACTCAACCGGACTCAAAGCGCAGCGAGATGCAAGAGTTACATGACAGTATCCTGGCGTGGATGCCGGACTGTAA
>CAILBQ010000390.1 GCA_903832475.1 uncultured Acidobacteriota bacterium
AGCAGCGCTGGCCGTTCTGGTCGCGCTCGTCAAGCTGGGTCGGCGATTCAGCATGACTTCGGTGGCTTTGGCTCTGGTTTTGGGCGGGGCGATCGGGAACGACTACGACCGCATCCGCTTCGCGTCTGTCGTGGATTTCCTCGAAGTGCATATCGTGAATTACCACTGGCCCGATTTCAATGTTGCCGACTCGGCAATCGTCGTCGGAGCTGCCTTGCTGCTGCTGGACGCGATCTGGCCGAAAAAGCAGGGAGCAGGGGTCAGGGAGCAGGGAGCAGGTGCCGCCCCATGAAACAAGTCCGCAGCGATTGGAAGATTCGCTGCGGAGCTCTGTGTATCGACAAATGGGAATTTGCAGAGACTTATGGAACGATTGGCTCGGGAACTTCTCTCGGGTATCCAGCTTCGAGAACTGGTACCGGTTGCTGGAGCACGGCTGCGCCGTCCAGGAACTGGAGCAGGTCGTTATTCAGGCGTTCGGTCGCGGTCAGGAATAATCCGTGAGGCGCATCTTCATACTCGATCAGCGTTGCATTGGGCAGCCGCTTCAGCGACTCGCGTCCTGAGGCGTCGATCGGCACCGTCGCGTCGCCGGTTCCATGAATGATCAGCACGGGCGTTGTGATCTGGGCCATTTCCGCGCGGAAGTCGGTCGTTGACCAGGCAACGGCGGCGGCCAAGGTCGGACGCAAGGTGCTGGTCAGCGCCATGGTCAGGGTCCATTCAAGCACTGGCTCCGATACCGTGTGATTGAGGACGGAGCGCCCGTAGAATTTCGGACCAAAGTCGTTGAGGAAGGCAGGACGGTCTTCGCGAATCTGTTGGCCAATCTTGTCGAAGACTTCCGCGTCGACGCCTGTCGGGTTGTCGGCGGTCTTCAACAGGAACGGCGTGACAGCGGAAATCAATACCGCCTTTGAAACCCGCGCCGAGCCGTAGGTGCTCAGATAGCGAACCACTTCACCTCCGCCCATCGAAAAGCCGACCAGCGCCGCGTTACTTAATTCCAGCTCTTCGATCAGGTCATTGAGATCGCTGGCAAAGGTGTCATAGTTGTAACCATCCCAGGGCTGATCGGACCGGCCAAAACCGCGGCGGTCGTACGTAATGACGCGATAGCCGCTTTCCACAAGGAAGCTGGCCTGCTTTTCCCACATATCCCCATTCAGCGGCCACCCGTGAATCAGGACCACGGGTGTGCCCGTTCCCCAGTCGCGGTAATACAGTTCTGTTTCGTCTTCGGTTACGAGTATAGGCATAGATTTCTCCTGCTCAGTAGGATGCCGAAACGGAGCGGGACGTGATGGGGAGCGCTGCGGAAATCTGCCCTGGCCTCATCCTCCTCTGACTTCGTTGCGACCGCCTTGTTTTGAGGACGCCGACATGGTAACTTCCCATCCATCGTGTCCATCTTTCAACGTTCTCCCTTCATGCGTTCTTCCTGCGTTCCTGCCCTGGGTCTGCTGCTGGCCTTCACCGCCCCTACCTCCGCACAATCCCTCATCCCAGATGCCAAACCGACGGGCGCCATTCTGGCCGGCAAACTGATCGACGTGCGTACCGGCGCGGTCCGCAGCCACGCCTATATCGTGCTGGCAAAAGACAAGATCCTGTCCATCGAAGACAAGGCGCCCGCCGGTTTGACCGTGACGGATCTCTCTGCCTACACCGTTCTTCCCGGCCTGATCGACGCGCACGGGCACATCCTTTCCGACCCCACCAGCCAGTCGCTGGCGGCAGGTCTGCGCACCTCGATCCCGCAATCCACTTTGTGGGGCGTCTACAATCTTCGCCTGTGGCTGGATCACGGCTTTACCGCGGTGCGCGACGCCTGCGAAGGCCCTCCCGACTATCCGCAGTTCGCGCTCCGCGATTCCGTCAATCGCGGCCTGATCCTGGGACCGCGCATCACGGCTGCGGGCAGTTGCGTTTCGCTCACCGGCGGCCATGGTGACGGAGCGCCGTTCTCCGCCGACGTGAACCTACCGGCCGGCGAAAACATCGCCGACACGCCAGATGAGATCGCCCGCGTCGTGCGGCGCGACATCAAGTACGGCGCCGACTGGATCAAGCTCATGGCCACCGGCGGCGTGATGGATCCAATCTCTGACTACCATGTGCAGGAACTGAGCGAAGAGCAGATGGCCAAGGCCGTCGAAGTCGCGCATCGCGCCGGCAAGAAAGTCATGGCCCACGCCGAGGGCACGGTCGGCATTAAGGCCGCGGTGCGCGCCGGCGTCGACTCTATTGAGCACGGCACCATGCTCGATGAAGAAGGCGCCAAGATGATGGAGGAACGCGGAACCTGGCTGGTGCCGACGCTCTACTGCTTCCAGCACGACATGGAGACAGGCCTGTCCAAGGGCCGTGATCCGGATAGCTTTGCCAAAGGGCAGGAAATCCTCGCCGCCCAGGGCCCGGCATTCAAGCTGGCGCTCGCGCATCACTTGAAAATCGCCTACGGCGTCGACGATGACGACGTCGACGAATCCGTTTCACGCGAGTTCGGAGCCTTGGTTGCCGGAGGCATGAGCACCCTGGGCGCCTTACAGGCCGCGACCATCAATGCCGCCACCATGCTGGGCAAAGACAAGCTTTTCGGTTCGATCGAACCCGGCCACTTTGCCGACATCGTTGCCGTCAAGGGCGATCCGCTGGCCGACATCACCGTGATGTATCACGTCGATTTCGTCATGAAAGGCGGACAGGTCATCAAGGACCCCGAGCATCCTGATCGCAACCCAGTCATCCACATGCACTAAACAATGAGAAATCCGATCGGAATGTCGCCGCGTACAGAAATGGAGCAGATTGCCTTAAAAATCCCGCTGTTATACGTGGAACCATGCGGGATGTTACTTCTGTTCCAGCCAATCGCGACCATCGTGGGACTTGGGAATGGAACGCTGTGTGCTACATATTGCATGGATGCTGTATGTCGATATAAGTAGTGGGGCTCTATGGATGAGGCGGACGGCGAAGTAACACGCATGCTGGAGCGATGGCGGGAGGGTGACTCCGACGTGCTGGAGAACCTGATTCCCCTGGTCTACGGCCAGTTGCATCGCATCGCGCGCGGCTACATGCGCCGCGAGCGGGATGATCACACGCTGCAGCCCACCGCGCTGGTTAACGAGGTCTACATGCGCCTGCTCAACCAGCGCAAGATCACGTGGAACGACCGCGGCCACTTCTTTACGTTCGCCGCGCGCATGATGCGCAACATCCTCAAAGACCATGCACGCGCGCACCTGGCCGAGCGCCGCGGAGGGCCAGGCGCCATTCGTCTGCCGTTGTCCGATGAGCTGGCCTGGGTTGGTTCATCGTCCGTGGAAATTCTTGACCTCAACCGCGCCCTCGACCGGCTGGAAGTGCTCGATGAACGCAAAGCGCACCTGGTCGAGCTGCGCTTCTTCCTCGCCCTGACCATGGAGGAGGTAGCCGAGGTGCTCTCGATCTCGCTGGCGACGGCGGAACGCGACCTCAAATTTTCACGCAGCTGGCTGTATCACGAACTCAAGACCATGCCCAGCCAAGAGAGCGTGTAATGGCCCTGGAATCCCGGCCGGATCAGGAAAATCCTGACCAAACCCCGGCGCGGCAGCTTCGACGAGCAGAAGAGTGCTTTCATCGCGCTCAGGAACTTCCCACCAATCAACGGGCCGCTGCCGTCACTGAATGGTGCGGCGATGATCTTGAATTGCGCGACAGCGTACTCGCGCTGCTCTCCGCCGACGACAGCGTGCAGGATCTAATTTCCGCCGGTGTCTCCTCCGATTGGACCTCGATGCTTCGACGCGAAGAAGCCACAGAGGATGGTCCTTTAGACGAATTCGAGGACGTGTCCCCGGATGAGACAAATGATCCGTGGATCGGCAGGGTTCTGGGTGCCTACCGTCTCGAGCGGCTGCTCGGTCGCGGCGGCATGGGCGTCGTCTACCTGGCAGAGCGTATCTCCGGCGGCTTCACGCAGCGTGTGGCCGTCAAGCTGATGGGCTGGCATGTGCGCTCAGCGCCCGCCGTGCAGCAGTTTCTGCTGGAGCGGCAAACGCTGGCCAGCCTGGAGCACCGCAATATCGCCCGCCTGCTGGACGGCGGCGTGACCGCGGAAGGCTTTCCTTACGTCGTAATGGAGTACGTGGAAGGACGGCGGCTGGACGAAGCCTGCGACGATCTTAAGACATCGATCGACCAGGTCATTCGCTGGATGCTGCAGCTCTCGGAAGCGGTGACCTATGTCCATCGAAACCTGATCCTGCACCGCGACTTGAAACCGGGCAACGTCATGGTGACAACGGACGGGATCGTCAAGCTGCTGGACTTCGGCACCCTTAAGCGGCTCGGCCCCGACGCCAATGCAGAATCCGCCATGACGCAAGCCGGTCTGCGTCCGGTCACGGTTCGCTATGCCAGCCCGGAACATATTGAAGGCATCGGTGTCTCAACCGCGTCTGACGTGTACTCGCTGGGCATGATCCTCTACCGCTTGTTGGCCGGCAAGCTGCCCGAGCAGTTGAACGATCTGACCATCGGCCGCTACTTGGAGCGCCTGCGTCAAGGCCCCTACAATCCGCCTTCACTCCAGCGCGAGCATCCGTTCGCCGCTGCGACTCGCAATCCGCTCGATACGGAAACCGAACGGGATCTGGACGCCATCACAGCCAAGGCCATTCGCTTCGAAGCCGAGGCTCGCTATCCAACCGTCGCGGCGCTGGCCGACGATCTGGCCCGCATCCTCGATCACCAGCCGGTCTCCGCGCGCGGAGACGACACCCGCTACCGCGCCGGGAAATTCTGGCGTCGCCACCGCTGGCCCATCCTGGCAACGATCGCCGTCCTGCTTGTCATCCTGATCGGCGCCCTCGTGATTGCCTGGCAGGGCCATGTGGCGCGACTCGAAGAAAAGCGGGCGGAGCGCGGCATCGCCGTTGAACGCCAACTGGCGCATATGCTGCTCTTCGACTATTTCGAAGAGCTGACGCTGATCCCGGGGTCAATCGAGGCCCAACGCAAAGCTGTCGCGGAAGCGCTCACGTATCTCGACAAGCTGGCTCACATTTCCGCCGATCCCAATCTGGAGCTGGACACGATCCGCGGCTACACAGACATGGGAAACCTGCTCGGCAATCCCTATTCACAAAATCTGGGAGAAGTGCCGGAAGCGATTACCACCTTGGAGAAGGGGCAGGCCATGACGCGCGCACGCCTGAGTCGCAATCCGCATGACCTTGACTCGCTCGACGCCCTCACCTCCATTGACCGCGCCCTGGGCGGACTGTACCTGGGAAATGGCGATGCCCGGCGCGCCGAAACCATTCTCAAGGAAGCAGCCAGCGCCAGCGCGGCCATGATGCAGGACCCGCACGTCACCGCCCCCATGATGCAGCATGCCG